>DASVYI010000374.1:0-6901 GCA_036392275.1 Nitrosospira sp.
AGTTAAAACATTTTTCCATATACAACATTTTCTAATTCCTAATTCTATCCGAAGAGCCGCGCCAATTCCGCTCCGGGATCCGCGGCGCGCATGAACGCTTCGCCAACCAGAAAAGTATCCACCCGGTGATTGCGCATCAGCGCGACATCGGCAGGCTCGCGCACCCCGCTTTCGGTTACCGCGATGCGCGCCGGGGGAATGCGGTCGAGCAAGCGCAACGTAGTATCCAGTTTTGTTTCGAAAGTGCGAAGGTTGCGGTTATTGATGCCGATCAGCGGAGAATTCAATTGCAGCGCCAGTTCCAGTTCCTCGCCGTCATGAATCTCAACGAGCACCGCCATGCCCAATGCATGCGCGAGCGACTCCAGCGTGAGCATTTCAGCGACCATTTCCTCGCAGTTCCTGTGTTTTCCGTCCGCAGTGCGCGATATCCGGAAGGCGGCGACGATTATCAGAATGCAATCCGCGCCCATCGCGCGGGCCTGATGCACCTGATATTCTTCCAGCATGAAATCCTTGCGCAGAACCGGCAGATTGCAGGCGGCCCTGGCTTGCTTCAGATATTCGGCGCTGCCGCGGAAAAAACACTCGTCGGTGAGCACTGACAGGCAGGCTGCGCCGTGCAGCGCATAGCTCGCGGCGATGGCAGCGGGATCGAAGTTATCGCGCAACACCCCCTTGCTGGGGCTGGCCTTCTTGATTTCGGCGATGACAGCGGGCTGCCCAGCGGCAATCCTGTCGCGAAGCGCCCCAACGAAATCGCGGGGCGGCGGCGCGGCTTCCACCTCGCGGCGCAGCGCGAGCATGGGCTTTTCAATCTTCGCCGCGGCAATTTCTTCAAGCTTGACCGCAAGTATTTTTTGCAGGATGTCAGCCATTGGCCGCACCCAGGGTATCGTCCCGATTCGAGATTGCGATCAATTCAGACAGCTTTGCTTTCGCCGCGCCGCTTTCTATCGCCATGCGCGCCTTCGCTATGCCTTGCTCCAGAGATTCGGTCACGCCCGCCACATAAATTGCCGCGCCTGCGTTAAGCAACACGATATCCCGTGGCGGGCCGGCCTCATTGTCCAGCACCGACATCAGCATCTGCCGGGATTGAACGGGATCCCGTGCCTGTATTGTCTCGATAGGGGCTGCTTTCATGCCGAAATCTTCGGGTCTGACGGTATATTCCCTTACCTCGCCATGCGTGAGTTCACCTACGCGGGTTTCGCCCGCGATGGTGATCTCATCCAGCCCTCCCTGGCTGCCGCTACCGTGGACCACCATCACGTGACGGCTGCCGAGGCGCTGCAGCACCCGCGCGAGTATGCCAACGAGATCGGGGTGAAATACACCCAGTAACTGATTCGTTGCCCCGGCGGGATTGGTCAGTGGTCCAAGAATATTAAACAGGGTGCGAACCCCCAGATCGCGCCTCACCGGCGCGGCATGTTTCATCGCACCGTGAAAATTTGGCGCGAACATGAAGCCAAGGCCGATTTCACTGATATTCTCCGCTATTTGCGCTGGCGTCTGGCCGAGATTGACGCCAAGAGACTCGAGCACATCGGCGCTTCCCGACTTGCTGGAAACAGACCGCCCCCCGTGCTTGGCAACCCGTGCCCCGGCCGCAGCCGCGACAAAAGCCGCCGTCGTGGAAATATTGAACGTATGCGCCGAGTCGCCGCCCGTGCCGCACGTATCCACGAGGTACTGGAAATCGGTTACCTCCACCCGGGTCGCGAATTCCCGCATTACCTGCGCTGCGGCGGTGATTTCACCAATGGTTTCCTTCTTCACGCGCAATCCCGTGATGATCGCGGCGATCAGTGCCGGCGACAGTTCGCCGCGCATGATCTGGCGCATGAGCGCGAGCATCTCGTCGTGAAAGATTTCACGGTGTTCGATGATGCGGGTCAACGCCTCCTGCGGCTTCATGATGATATCGGTATCCTGGTTGATATTTCTGGCGAGGCACTCAGGCACGGTGGTTGATTCTGCTTACTTTCCCAGAAAATTGGCAAGCAGCTTGTGTCCATGCTCGGTCAGTATGGATTCGGGATGAAACTGCACACCTTCGATTGCCAGAGTTTTATGGCGCACACCCATGATTTCCCCTTCTTCCGTCCATGCGGTGATCTCCAGGCAATCAGGAAGGCTGCCGCGCTCGATCACGAGCGAGTGATAGCGCGTCGCGTGGAACGGGTTCGGCAGACCACGAAACAGGCCTGTGTTGTCGTGAAAAATAGGAGACGTTTTGCCGTGCATGACCTGTCCGGCATGAACGATTCTGCCGCCAAATGCCTGTCCTATGCTTTGGTGGCCGAGACAAACGCCCAATATGGGGATCGTGCCGTGGCAGCGTTCGATCAGCGGTATCGATATGCCCGCCTGGCTGGGCGTGCAGGGACCGGGCGAGATCACGATTCGCGCAGGCTTTATCCGCTTGATTTCATCGACCTCGATTTCGTCGTTACGAAATACCGTCACCTCTTCACCCAGCTCGCTAAAGTACTGCACCAGGTTATAGGTGAACGAATCATAGTTGTCGATCATCAACAGCATGCTGAATCTTCCAGGAATGCGGGAAGCGGCTTCTTTTGTGTTTCGTGATATCCGGCGCCGATTTCCGAGTTGGCGGCGAAGAACCCGATATTATCGCTTCCGGGCATCCGGCAGGCAAGAAAATAAAGCAGAAAAACAAAACGGGAAAATTGCGGATGACCGTATCAGCCGGTACGCTTCAGCTGCCGTGAGGCACGCGGCGGATCATGGCGGGAGAGAAAGAAAAGGAAGAGGCCGGAGAAAATCGGTTCCGGTTCAAACGGTCCATGGATAGCAGGATAGCGCGGCACGGCCGGTCATGCCATCCGGTTCAGGTCAGCCGTGATTTGGAAGCATGAATCAAGGGATCACGATGGGATCTCGATTCATGGAGACACCTTTTCCAGATGCTGGCTTTCGAGCTTGTCGCGATAGTTTTCAAGCAGATTTTCCATTTCCACGCTTTTCAACCGGGTGAAAGGTTCAGCTTCCAGAACGGCGTTCAGCGGACCCTTTGCGGAATACCAGCCGACCAGATCCCGGCCTATCCGGTAAAGTTCAGCGTTATTCGTTTCGCAGTGTTTGCGTTGTTCATTCTGCTTTGCAAGCGCCGCAGCAGTATTCTTCAGGTCGTTTTCCAGTTGATTGCGCTGGCTCGACAATTCTTCATTTCGTTTACCCGCTTGTTCGAGCTGCGCGCGCAAACCGGCTTTTTCGCTGTTTGCCAGTTCGATATCCTTCTCGAGCCGGGAAGCCTTGATCGCCGCGCTCGCGGCGGCGCGTTTGTGAGATTCGGCCTCGCTGTGGTTCTTTTTCAGCGCTTCCTCCAGCGCCATTTTTTCCTGCTCCACCGCCGACTTTTGCTGCTGGATTTCGCTCATTTGCTGTTGCATGCGGCGTAACGCCTGCCGCTCCTTCTTTGCATCCTTTGCATCCTTGCCGGTAGCCATCACCGGCTGCCATAAGCCCGCGAGGAAGATGATGACCATGCCTTGGCATACTATACGCAGAATCATTTCTTGACCCTTTTCATGTGGTTACGGGATTTGACACGCTATTTGGCATTGGAGAATTCGGAGATCTGACCGGGCGGCGGATCTCAAAACCTGGCGTTAAGGTCCAGGTTGACCGAATCAATGGCCAGCGGCAACCCGCTGATCGAGTTGTACGAGTTATAGCGGAGCCCCAGCCATGTGTTATGGGCGATGCCGTACAGGGCATGGAGTGTATAGCCCTTGTGGTTGGTCCCGCCCAGGAGATAGTTGGAATCCGTGAAGGCATCCAGCATCGAGTCTCGCTGCGAGTAGCGATAAAATCCGAAAACCTGCCATTGATGCCGTTCCGAAATGACCGGGTAACCGATGGTAAGGCGGAACTGAAATGCGTTGATTTCCGGCTTGATATTCTGTCCGGTGCGCATCAGAATTTTATTCTGGTTATAGCCCACATTACGCACATAATCCGCGGTACCGATGACATGGATGGGCTTAAACCTGGAGTAGTCCGCAACCATGGTCGCATTCGCGAGCTTGTAATCCGCAGCCAGGGCCCAGAGGTTGGTCGTGGGGTCGCCATCGTTGTCGATGTTGAAAAGACTGTTGCCTTTCTGCCGGAACAGGGTGGCGGACTGATTGAACAGGGTATCCCCGAAGTTGGGGTTGCGGACCCCGGCGATATTGTAGAAATCATAATAGGCGGCGCCGAACCGGACTTTCATGTCGGTATCCTCCGGAGCCCATTCCATTCCTGCCTGAACCCCGTAAAACCATTTGTCCTTAGCCTTGACAGTCTCGCTCTGGTTGATTTTCTGCAAGGGGAATATCCCCGCGTTGAAGAATGGTTTGACCGTCCTGTTTTCCCTCTGCCAAGGATGAAGGTTAATGGCCATGCCTTCAAAATTCAGGTCGGCGTCCCATAGCAGATCGGTGTGCTGGACGCCGGCCGTGGGTATCATTTGCCCCGGCTTGAGAATACCCGTGTACACATTTCCCACCGTACCCACGAAGAATGGATTTGGAAACCGCCCGCCGCTGACGGTCAACCAGTCCCAAGGGGTAAGCCGCAGATACGCCTGATCCAGGACGAAGCCGAACTTGCTGTTGAAGGTTCCAAGCGTCTGCAGGGTGGATACCGGGGATCCGATCGATATCGGCGGTGGCAGCAGCACGCGCCCGGTCGTTACCGGGTCGTTGATGTTGCCCGTAGTGAGCCGCAAACCCAGATCCACGCCGCGGGTGACGTTGGCATTGATGCCAAGGCGCATGCGAATGCGCTCGCGGTGCAGGCTATCCTCGGTGGTATTGTCGATCTGTTGGCCGATCGCCTGGAAATTGGCGGCGGGCGCATTAGTTTTGGCGTAAAAATCCGCCTGCTCCCGTAACCGTATATCTCCTTCCAGTCTGAAGCGGTTCGTCCATTCGGGTGCGAGGCTTACCTCCTGCCAACCGTCCCCCTTGGCCTGACTGATCACTTCCTCGCGCAACTGATCGCGGATTTCTTTCTTGATATGCTCGGGGACATACGTCACCCGCACCTCGCCTTTTTTGGGCTCGCTGATCGCAGCCTCGAAGGTTTTTTCCGGAGCGGGCTGCGACTGCCGGGCGGCCTTTGCCTTCTCCTCCGCTTTCCGGATCATTTCATCAGCCACTTCCTGCTTGATGACGCCCTGCTCGACCAGAAGATGGATCAGATTCAGCGTCGTCTCATACAGGATTTCGATCCTTTCACGCTCATCGGGCTTTGCATGGGCGTCGCCCGCGCCACCCGCGCCACCCGCGAATACGCCCGCCATCGCGGCGGCCGCGAGCATTAAACGAATGTTCATTTTGCTTCGATTCTCCGGACCATCAGGCGCGCGAGGTCACACGTATCTTCAGTGGCTGCGGCATATCCGCGGGCGGACCCTCTCGCAGGGCCTTCAGGTTCTGAAGCACATCCTTGAGCAGCTCATCGATCCTTGCGTCGCCTGTCCCATCAGCGAGCGACACCCGGTTCACTTTTCCGCCAGCATCGATCCACACCTTCACCACCACCTTATAATTCTTGTCCTTGAGTGCTTTCTCTCGCGACAAAGCCTCCTGAAAAGCGGAATTCACCGCGTCATTTACAATGGCGTCATACCAGGCCCAGGGATTTCCCCTGGAGCCGCCGATCAGATCCGCTCCGCCTTTTTTTCCTACGAGCCCGAAACCGTCACCGCTTCCCGTGCCTTCTGCATCGACACCCAGATCCGGTCCCGGCGGCGGTTCATCAGCCTGGTCCATCGGCTCTGGCGTGGGTTCCTCCAGTTTCACTTCCTCCTTCACGACAGGTTCCGGGGGCTTCTGTTCTGGTGGCGGGGGCGGAGGGGGCGGCGGCTTGATCAGAGTAATTTGCTGATGCATCTGCTTTGGGGGGGGCTTGTCGCTTCCCAGGAATTCTTTCAGCCACAATCCCAGCGCGACTGCGCCACCCAAAGCAAGTAAAACGATTCCTCCCCGCATCCAGCCCGGTTTATTGCCTTCCACGGGTCTTCCCCGGCATTACTTCACCAGACGCTGGGTCACCAGGCCCAGCTTCGTGATATCCAGTTGTCCGAGTAAATCCATGACCTCCATGACCTTGCCGTATTGCACGACCGTATCGCCCTTGATCACGACCGGCAGTTCGGGATTTGCCGCCCTCAATTGACTCAGGCGGGTGCGGAGCTCCTCCAAGGTCACCGGATAGGCGTCCAGAAAGATCTGGCCGTTTTCGTTGATCGTGATCGCCTTGGTCTGCGGCTTGGCCAGACTGGGTGTATTGCTGGCCTTCGGCAGGTCGACCTTTATTCCCTGCACTGATGCGGTTGTCATGATTATGAAAATGACCAGCAAAACATAGGCAAGATCCAGCATGGGCACCACATTGATCTCATCGTAGAGTTCGTTTTCTTCCTGAACCTTCATGCCATCCCCCTCATTCCGTCATCTCCCTGTCAGCGGCTGTAGTTTTCAGCGAGCTTGGTAATGAACTCATCGACGAAAGTATGCATTTTCGATACGATGGCCTTGATGCGCGAAGCGAGATAGTTGTATCCAAAGAGCGATGGAATCGCCACCGACATTCCCGCCACCGTCGCGGCCAGCGCCGCGGCGATACCCGGTGCGATCGCATTGACATTGACATCGCCCGCCGCGGCGATTGCCGCGAAAGTGATCATGACCCCCATCACCGTACCCAGCAGCCCGATGAACGGGCCGCCGGAAATCGCAATGGTGAGCAGCACCATGAATTTGTTCATGCGCTGGATTTCTTCCACCAGCCCGGCATCCAGACTGGCGCGGATCGCCGCGAGCGATTGCGGAGACAGCGATTTGTCGGTATGCGTCGACTCGGTATCACCGAAACGATG
>DASVYI010000375.1:0-5886 GCA_036392275.1 Nitrosospira sp.
GCAAAGTGCGCCCGGCGTGTCCGCCGAACTGCCCGAGGGTAAACGTGGATTTGCTGCCCAGATAATCCGGTACCTGGAAACCGCCCCGAACCACCAGGTAGGCGCGGCATCCATGATTCACGAGCTTGCCGAACTGAAGGATCGCGCCGGCTTTGACCGGATGCGCCTGCCATTGCGCCAGAGGCCCGCCATCCAGCCGCACGTCCATCGGTGCACCGCATATCGCAATGACACTATCGCAGTTGAAGCGCAAGGCCGGGCCAACCAGGGTGATCTCGATCCCGGCCTTGTCATCGCTGTTCCCCACCAGGCGATTGGCGAGACGGAACGCCAGGCTGTCCATCGGTCCGGATGGCGGTACTCCGACGCTCCAGTAACCGATTCGCCCGGGATAATCCTGTATCGTGGTTTGCACGCCGGGGCTGAGAACATCGACGGTATTGGCAATATAATGAAAAACGTTCAGAAAGCTCGTCGTGTGCCGCCCATCCCGGAATACCGTGCCATGCAAGACCTGTCGCAGATAATCGAGATTGGTTTCGATGCCATGCAGCGCGGTTGCATCGAGCGCGGCGAGCAGCCTGGAAATCGCTTGATCGCGATCCGCCGCATGCACGATTATTTTGGCCAGCATCGGGTCATAGAACGGGGGCACCTCGACACCGCGTTCTACCCAGGTTTCGACACGCGCGACGGGCGAAGGCGGAAACTCCGCCGCAGTAAGCGTGCCGCAGGACGGTTGAAAATCCCTGGCTGGATTCTCGGCATACACGCGCACCTGAATAGATGCGCCGCGCGGCTTGATGTCAAAGGAATCCAGCGGTGGCAGATCGCCGGCCGCCTGGCGCACCATCCATTCCACCAGATCGATACCGGTTACTTCTTCGGTTACCCCATGCTCGACCTGGAGACGCGTGTTTACCTCGAGGAAATAGAACTCGCCGGTAGATGCATCGAAGATATATTCCACCGTTCCGGCGGATTGGTAGTTGACCGATTTGCCCAGGCGCACGGCTGCATCCAGCAGAGCTTGGCGTAATCGGGGCGTCAGATTCGGCGCCGGGGTTTCTTCGATCACTTTCTGGTTGCGCCGCTGCATCGAGCAGTCGCGTTCACCCAGCGCAACCACTCCGCCCCTGCCATCGCCAAAAATCTGCACCTCGATGTGACGTGCATTCTCGACAAATTTTTCCAGGAAGAGACCGGCATCCTTGAAGTTGTTTTGCGCCAGATATTTCACCGCTTCATAGGCTCTGCTCAATTCATCCCTGTTCCAGCACAAACGCATGCCGATGCCGCCGCCCCCCGCCGTGCTTTTCAGCATGACGGGGTAGCCGATATGCGCCGCCTGCCGCAGCGCATCGTCCAAATCTTCCAGCAGACCGGTACCTGGCAATAGCGGAACGTTATTCTGCAGCGCCAGTTCGCGCGCGGTATGCTTCAGACCAAAAGCCCGCATCTGCTGCGGTGTCGGACCGATAAAGCGAATCCCGTGCGCAATGCATTGTTCGGCAAAATCTGCTTTCTCGCTCAGAAAACCATAACCAGGGTGGATCGCTTTTGCACCGGTGTGTCTCGCAATCTCCAAGATCTTGTCGGCGCGCAAATAGCTTTCAGCGGCGGGCCCGCTGCCGATGCAATGCGCTTCGTCTGCCTCCATCACGTGTCGCGACAGGGCATCGGCATCGGTATAAACCGCCACGCTTTTCACCCCGATGCGGCGCAGCGTGCGGATGATGCGGCAGGCAATGGCACCCCGATTGGCGATCAATACTTTCTCGAACATAAGCTGCTCCATTCCCGGACTGGGGGCCGGCGATGTTTCCCGCTGTTTCCTGCTGCAAGTAAAATCAGGATAACAATTAGTCAAATGTCATTCCATTCGGCTCATCCCACACCAGCAGCCGGATGGGCGTCGGGTTATAGGCATTGCACGGATTGTTCAGCTGGGGACAGTTCGAAATGAGCACCACCACGTCCATCTCGGCTCTCATCTCCACATACTTCCCGGGTGCGGACACGCCGTCCACGAAGTCCAGGCCGCCATCCTCCGACACAGGTACATTCATGAAGAAATTGATATTGCTGGGTAGATCACGCTTGCTCATGCCGCGGCGCTCCAATAACGGTTCATGGGCCAGTGCATGCAAAAAATTGTCACGGCAACTGTGCATCGGAAACTTGTCCAGTGAATACCGCACGGTATTGCTTTCCGCCGCGCAGGCTCCGCCGAGCGTGTCGTGCCGGCCGCAGGTATCGGCGATGATGGTGAGCATGACATTGCCGAAATTGGAATACAGCTTGCTGCCAGTGGTCAGGTAGAGCTTGTTTTCGCGGCGGATGGTGTCAGGCGCGCTGTAGCGTTCCACCGAAGCGGTCGCGTTGTAAAATAATGTATCGACGGCCTGATTGCCTTCCAGATCGACGATGCGGAACACCTGTCCCTGCATCACCAGCTTGACCCAAGGCTCCCCCGCCGCGCAGATCTCATCCACCACTGCCGCTTCGGGATCGAGTTTGCTTTCGACAATATTTTGCGCGCTCATGCTTCACCTCCATGACATACGTATAAACGTTGAGTATTTTGCAGCCCGCGCGCGTTCTCGGGAATATTCGCGCACTCCGTAACCGGCGCTGGCGTCATCGGGAGTGTCGCGTGGGCGGCCAGGGTGACCGCCCCAGGGCGGTAAGCCGGCGCGGGATCGAGAGGATGCGGCGCTGCCGACAATGCCAGCAGCGTATCCATCTCGAAGGCCAGGTCCACATAATCCCCCGCCTTGCTGTTGCCCGGATGGAAAGTCAGCTCGCCGGACGGATTGGCGGTTACCTTGCTGAAGAAATTGATGTTCGAGACCACATCGCGCATGCCCAGCCCCCACTTACCCAATTCGATGAGCATGCCGTCCAGCCCGCTGCGAAACATCTGGTTGCGATGCTCCTGGTAACGCGCCACGCCATATTTTTCGCGTATCGATCCGGCGTCGCTCAGGCCGCACACGGTGTCATGCCACCCAACGGTATCCGCGGTGATGCAGCAGAAAATCCGCCCCATATCCGAGTGGCATGCATGCCCCTTGGTCAGGCGAAAAGTGTGCTGCGACTTCAAGGTATCCGCCATGTTGTAGCGTTCCAGTTTCTCTTCCTGATTGAAGAACAGGACGGCGGCATTGGCGCCACCCGCCACGTCTACCAGACGCAGCGTCGTACCCCGGCGCACAATGCCAGACCAATGGCAACCGCCCGGAATAAATTGCTCCCATATGAATGCATTCGGCTGATTCATGTCGCTCTCCTTGTCACAAATGAATTTCCTGGAGAAAGCATCTGGATTCCCGCTTTCGCGGGAAAGACGATGTTTTCAGGTCACTGACTCTACAAATATTCAACCTTTTTTACTCAAACCACCTGAAGCAATCTTCTTGCGGACTCTATTCGTCAGAATGTGCAGCGTGGTAATGGTCAGGATACCGCCAAGCACGAGGGGCACCGCCCAGAGCTGCCACCAGGGCGCATTGGGCGCCACGGCATAGGCGCGCGGCCAGGAGATATTGACGAACTCAAATACCGACCACAGGAATGCCACGGTATTGATCACGAGACCCCATACGCCCAGTTTCAATTCGCCCAGCGCGGGATTCCAGCGTCCCGTCAGGCGGGTATACAGCCCCACCCCCGTGGTCATCGAGAACATGGCGTACAGTCCGCCTGTGCCAAAGGCGATCACCGTGGCGACCGCTCCGTCATTAAGCCCGAACAACAACCCCAAGCCCGCCAGCGCTACGGTACATATCACCGCATTGTGCGGGGTCTTGTCTGGGGCCAGGCGGCTCAACGCAGCGGGCATGTTGCCCTCGCGGGCCATCGAATAAACGATGCGCGACGTGTATTTCACGACTGATGCGCCGCAAGCGAGGAAGGCGATCATGACGATGCCAAGAAAGGGCTTCTCGGCCCAATCTCCGAAGCTGCGGGTTATTACCGGCGTGATCGGATCCGATGTGGCACTGGCCGTGAGCAGCGTCTCACGGTCGAACGCCAGTGTCAGCGCGGCGGAATTGAAGAGCACCACGGACCCCACCACGCACAGCGAAAAAAATACCGCGCGCGGCACCATCCGCTTGGGATCGTGAGTTTCCTCAGCAATGGTGGAGCAGGCGTCGAAGCCGATGAATGCCCATCCCGCGATGGCAAGCGCCGCAAGAAAGGCGGCAGCCTCGCCGGGCGCCGTGCCCGTGCCGAGGTGTTGAAACAGCTCCGAAAAGGCGTGTTGCCGGAAAAAGATGAATAACAGCAGCGCCACGCCCAGCGACCCGGCGACCTCTGCGTAAACACCCATAGTGATGACCAGCTTGAAGATATTCACGGGAGCCAGATTGATGAGCGTACAGAGCAGCAGAAATACCGCGCCCCATGTCACCAATGCATGCCCTGTCAAACCCGTCCATCCGAAGAACAGGGAAAGCCAGACACCCCCGGTATACGCGGTGGTCGTGAGCATGGCAATCGTGGAGCTGACATAGATAACACCGGCATACTGCCCCGCGGTGACACCCCCGAGCTGCCGCGCCCATTTGTAAGCGCCGCCGGCTATTGGAAACTGTGAAGACAGTTCGGCATAAACCGTGGCGACAAGCAACTGCATCAGCAGGCAGGTCGCGAGCGCAGCAAACCAGCCGCCCCCTGTCACAGTGGTCTGGACGCTGATGATGGCATAGAGCCCTACCACCGGCGAAACCACGGCAAAACCGAGGGTGAAACTATTCCAGACACTCATGCTGCGGTGAAGCTTATCGCCAGTTGCAGCCGCTGCTGCAGACGGTGGGGCAGATGGAACAGATGAAAATGTATCCTGGCTTTCCTTCATCTGCATGACAGCCCCTTCGGAAGGTATGCCATGGCGCGGACCGGAAAACCAGGCAGAAGGGACATCAGTAACGCATTCGAAGAAACGGGACGCAGGGCACGCGACCGGTGGTTATCACCGAACACGGCAAAAAGGGAGCAAAGCACGAAACAGGGATGCAAGAGGTACAAGACGTGCATAACGAGTCTCCTTTTATCAGCGGGTAAATCCAAGAGCCAATGTAATGATTACATTATCTCCCGGGCTTTTATCCCTCCGTGGAGCCTCGTCATGACGAAGCCGGAAACTCTCGGACCAGACATTTCCAGACAGGAAACCGGAACCCTAGTTTCACATTACATCAACCGCGGCCTTCCATTATCCCCCAAGCAAGAAATCCCGGGAGACATCGACATATAGTCCGCGGCTAATATACTTCTCGAAAAACCTTACACGCCTGATGAAAAAAAATCAATACCGATCTCGATAAATATTTTCTACATGGTTTTTTTACGCGCCACGATGACGCCATCACGAGTGGGATTGATGAACGCGTCAAACTGCGGATCATTAAAAATTTGGGTGTTATGTTCAAGAATGGCTTCGGTCCAGCCGGGTACGATATCGACATAGCGTTCCACTGCCACGCGTCCATGCCATAACACATTGTCGGCAATGTAAAGGCCGCCCGGGCGAATCCGGTCTTTCGCCATTTGCCAGATTTGCGGGTAGTCGCCCTTGTCGGCGTCGTTGTAACAGATATCGAATTGTCCTTCGATCTGCGCGAATATCTCCTGCGCCATGCCGACACGAAAATCGACCCTCTCCGACAGGCCCGCTGATTTCAGATACTGATCAGCCTTTTCCTTGTTGAGAGGATCGCCGTCAGTACAGATCACCCGCCCGTTCCCGCCCGCCGCTCTCGCGAACCAATAAGCGGAGTATCCGTACCCGCTGCCAAACTCGAATATACGTTTGGCATCCACGGTCCTCGCAATCGCCTCGAGGAAAATACCGACCAGACGGCCCACGATCGGAAAATT
>DASVYI010000376.1:0-4251 GCA_036392275.1 Nitrosospira sp.
CAGTTCCAGCTTCGGCATACCGCAGCAAGCCTCTCTTTCGACCAGACGCACGGGAATCTCATTGTGATCGAGTATCTTCAATAAATCATGCCCGATACCCGGCTCATTGTAATTGATATAGCAAGTGGCATAGATCGCCACCTTGCCCGGTGTTCTGGCGCCGTCACGAACCTCATGCGAGAAATTGACTCGCGCGTTGGAACGGAATTTGTGGCTGTCGTACTCGGGCAGTTTCCGATCGGCATGGATACCCAGCATGTCATCCATCAACTTGCGGGCGGATGGCGATTTGTTCATGGCATTGACTGTCTGCGCCACCACGGGAATACTCGCCAGTTTGCCCATGGCGTCCGTGCTGGAGAGCAGTTTGTCGCGAAAACGCACATCCCCTTTTTTGTGCTTGACCGCTTTGGCGCGCAGCATGAGATGTGGAAAATCGATATTCCAGGGATGCGGCGGAACGTAAGGGCACTTCGTCATGAAGCACATATCGCAGAGATAGCAACGGTCGGCCACCTCCCAGAATTTCTGTTTTTCGACTCCATCCAGCTCCCCGGTAGGCCCTTCGTCTATCAGATCGAACAACCGCGGAAATGCGGTGCACAGGTTGACGCAGCGCCGGCAACCATGGCAAATATCGAAGACGCGCTCCATCTCCGCGAACAGCTTGGGTTCATCGTAAAAATCCGGGTTCTCCCAGTCGAGCGGATGACGCTTGGGAGGCTCAAGACTGCCTTCTCGGGTGGTCATGCCAATCCAGATAGCTAAAAAGAATTAAAACAGAGCGAAAAAACGGCAGAAAATTGGGGTATCCCGGAATATCCGGACGAAGCGGATGGTCTGGCCCTTCCGGTCCAGACCATCCGTCATTGAGCTGGGAAGAATCAGTCCGCCAGGTTGTCCAGGGCCTTCTGGAAGCGATTGGCATGAGAGCGCTCGGCCTTCGCCAATGTTTCGAACCAGTCGGCGATTTCATCGAAACCTTCTTCCCGCGCGGACTTTGCCATGCCCGGATACATATCGGTGTACTCGTGAGTCTCCCCGGCTATGGCCGTTTTCAGATTTTCGCGGGATGAGCCGAAAGGCAGGCCCGTGGCCGGGTCACCGCTCGCTTCGAGGTACTCCAAATGACCATGGGCATGGCCGGTTTCACCTTCCGCCGTGGAACGAAACACTGCCGCCACGTCGTTCTGACCTTCTACATCCGCCTTGGCTGCGAAGTAGAGGTAACGGCGGTTTGCCTGAGACTCCCCGGCAAACGCCGCTTTCAGATTCCCTTCAGTTTGTGATCCCTTGAGTTCCATCATTCTCTCCTGTAGTTAATATGGTTGGTTGTAGTGGTGATATCTTGAAGTGCCAGAAGTGCGATGCCGTGTGTACGAAGCAGTGTACGTAATACGCTCGATCGCATGAATCGCGCGTGTACCCTGTCGACGCGGCTAAAACCGAACCATAGGAGACTATCGAAGGGAACATGGCTTGTCAATATTGCTTTGAGGTGCACGCTCCGGATACTCATCTGGATACACATTCTGTTCACGTAACCAGATTCTGTGGCTTGCCCGCCACCCATGCTTCCACATTGTTGATCAACTGATCGGCAAGAACCTGCATTGCCTTGTCCGACGCCCAGGCAACATGGGGCGTCAAGATGAAATTGGGACGGCGCAGGTCGAGCAAGGGGTTGCCGTTTACCGGCGGCTCGACTGTCAGCACATCAAAGCCGGCTCCAGCAATCAGTCCTTCATCCAGTGCCTGAACCAGCGCCGCCTCATCGACCAGGCCACCCCGCGCAGTATTGATGAGCAGTGCGCTGCGCTTCATCTTGCGCAGTTCCTCGATGCCGATCAGATTCTGCGTGGCGGGTGTCAAGGGGCAATGCAGCGAGAGAACATCCGACTCGGCCAGCACCTGATCCAGCGGTGTAAGCATCATCTCCTTCTTTTTGGGCGAGTCATGCCAGGCAAACAGCACGCGCATGCCGAAGCTCCGCGCGATTGCGGCGGTGCCCTGTCCAATTGCGCCTTCCCCTATGATGCCCATGGTGGAACCGAACAGGTCGCTGATATGATGGGTGAACAGGCAGAACTGTTCCGACTTCTGCCACGCCCCCTGTTCGATTTCCTGCCGGTAGGCCAGCAGATTGCGCCGCAGCGCAAGCACCAGCGCGAACACATGCTCCGGCACGGTATGATTGGCGTAATTGCGGATGTTCGCCACAGCGATACCACGCTTGCGGCAAGCGGCGATATCGATTCCATTGTATCCGGTTGCGGCAATCGCCACCATTTTCAGCCTGGGCAGTTGCGCGAGGGTTTGATCGCTCAACGGTACCTTGTTGATGATTGCTATCGTCGCCTGCCGAAGATGGGGCACGATCTCGCCGGCGGGGGTGTGAGCATACTCCTCGTAGGTATGCTCGAATCTCGGCCGGCGTACCTGCGCCTTGAGCGAATCCCGCTCCAGAAAAACGACATGATGGCTCATGCTTATCTGTTCCTTTTCTGTTCCTTCCGGACAGCCGGCGGCTAACGCCAGGATTGTGCGAAGACAACGGCCCGGCGCAAACGCTCACCCAGCCAACCCACCCATACCAGCCTAGTCGCGATTCATTCCCGCTGAAAACAAGCTTGCTGAAACAATCATTATGCCGCCAATCCACTCCCTCGGCGTCATGACCTCGTCCGTCAAAAAATATGCTGCAATGGCAGCTGCCACCAGTTCAAACAACATGATCACGATGGCCTGATTCGCGGACACATACGTAAGCCCGTATTGCACGACCAGGCTCAGGACAAATACGACGAGCCCCACCACGGCCAGAAGCAGATAGGTATGAACAGGAATCTCATCCAGAACCGGTAAATCGCGCAAAAAAAGGCTGTAACCGGACGCTATCAGCGCCACTCCCACCCACACCGCCAGCGATTTCAACTGGATGCCGTGGTACTGATCCTTGCGGCTCATCACGTTCGAAAGCGCAAACATGAAGCCGGCCGATAGTCCCATCCAGTCACCATAGGCGGAAGGCAGCAAAAATTCGCCTTCAGGCTGCCACAGCATAACTATGGCCCCTGCCAGGGACAGGAAGATAACCAGGTACCCGTGCGGGCTCAATCGCTCGTTCAGCAAAAGGCGTGCGAATAGAATAGTCCATAGTGGCGCCAAATAAAATAGCAGCAGCACGCGCATGATTTCGCCATGGATTACGCCGAGCACATAGGCGAGATTGGTCCATCCCGCAAACAGTCCGATCCAGAACAATAGATGCCACGGACCATCGAATATTCGGGATTGCTGCAAATGGCTGCGGAACGCCACCAACCCCATCAGCAGGGCAATCGCATACGTAACCGCGGTTGCAATGGGCCCGCTTACATTGGCCTGCTCTAGTAAGCGGTAGGGATACCAGAGCAATCCCCATATGATGGCGCCAGCGAGCAGCGCTGCCGCCGGCAAGGCATTTCCTGTATTTTGTTTATTTTGTTTGGTCAGCACGCAGCCGCCCTTTATAATTCCACGTTGATCAATGCCTCGGTCTCAGAAAGCTGCGTATTCCCGCCAAATCCAGTTCTGCCCACTTAAAATTGAATTCCAATCTCGACCGGCTGCAACCTTATCCATTCCAGAAGCTCAACAAGCTGTTCGAGGGTATTGCGCCGGACCGGTCTTATTCACCGATCAGCCTGCATATCGGGGAGCCCAAGCACGCAACCCCCGAACTCATTTGCAATGCTTTGACGGCCAACCTTAGGACCATGGCCCATTATCCCACCACGCTGGGGGGCGGGTCCCTGCGCGCGAGCATCGCCACCTGGCTGAGACGGCGGTATCGCCTGCCTGCCATCGATCCCGATACGGAAATTATCCCGGTTAACGGCAGCCGCGAAGCGCTGTTTGCCATTGCCCAGGCGGTGATAGACGCATCCCGCCCGGACCCGGGGGTGGTGTGTCCAAACCCTTTCTACCAGATCTATGAAGGCGCAGCCATATTGGCGGGCGCTACGCCGCACTTCCTGAATACCCTGCCGGAGAATGACTTTGCGCTCGACTATGCGCAGTTGTCCGGCGATATCTGGTCGGGCACCCAACTGGTGTACGTCTGCTCGCCCGGCAATCCCACCGGCAGAGTGATGTCGATGGATGAGTGGCGGCAGCTTTTTGAGCTATCGGACCGCTATGGGTTCGTCATTGCCTCGGACGAGTGCTATGCCGAAATTTATTTCAACGAGGCCGCCCCTCCCCTTGGTG
>DASVYI010000377.1:0-18316 GCA_036392275.1 Nitrosospira sp.
CTCACTCCCGCGTAGTGGACCGCAACGATGGCTCTGGTTTTGGACGTAATGGCGGCCTCGATCAGGGTTTCATCGATATTGAAGGTATCGGGCCGAATGTCGACGAATATCGGAACTCCGCCTCTCAATGCGAATGCATTGGCAGTCGAGACAAAGGTGTAGGAAGGCATGATGATCTCATCGCCCGGCCGGATTTGAGCAAGAATCGCCGCCATCTCCAATGCCGCGGTGCAGGAATGCGTCAGCAACGCCTTTCGGCACCCGATACGCTGCTCCAGCCATGCGTTACATTTCTTCGTGAATATCCCATCCCCGGCAAGGTGTCCATTCGCGTGCGCCTGGCTGACGTACCAGAGCTCTTTGCCAGTCATGTAGGGTTTATTGAACGGGATATCCATGCGGACCCTTCAGTTTGCGAGCGATCAATAATCGGGAACCTCCGGCAGGAAAAGAAAACCCTCCGCGGATGATCACCCGCTCCAGATCGAGCACTCTTTCGAGCGCCCAGTTTACCGGACGACTTATCCTGAATTCCTGTGTAGCGTCAAAATCCCCGGTGGATTTGCGCTTCGACAACCTTGACATGAACATCAGCGGCAATAGCAGGGATACGAACGATGTCGCCCTTAGCACCTGGAATCCGGCTTTTTCAACCTTTTCCGATAATTCATGCGCTTCGTACCGGCGAACATGGCAGGCGTATTCATCCTGCTGACTCCATAAAAAACGGTGCTGAGGGACCGTAAGGATCATGCCGCCGCCGGGTGATACCGCATGAAATATCTGCTTCAAGACTTTTTCATCCTCTTCGATATGTTCAAGCACGTCGAATGCACCAATAACATCGAATTCGCTCTCGAAAGGTATGTTGCGCGCATCCATTTGAAACAACACGGCGCGCTCGACCCGGCTGGCCGCAAAGCTCAGTCCTGCGGAATGGATCTCGCTTCCGCTCACTTCAAGACAAGGATTGGCGCTGGCTATGCCCGACAGAACAAATCCGGTTCCGCAGCCGATTTCCAGAAAAGTCCGTGCGTCCGGAAAAAAAGATCGTAATGCCCAGATGATGAGACGGTTACGCGAGCGGAACCAGAAGTTTTCCGCTTCGGCATGTGCCAGTTCCGCAAAATGATGAGGCTGAAAACCTTCGCTGGATTGCGCCTGCTCCGGAGCAAAACTGAGATAGCCGTCCACTTGCCGCGGACTCGTGAAGCAGGCGGGACAGCACCAGCCGGTATCGATAAATGTTTCTCCGCACGAAAGGCAGATTTTCAACCTCTGCTCCCCACCACGATCCCCAGTATTATCAAACCAAGGCCGACGATTTTTGGCGGGGTGATCGTTTCCTGGAATATCAGGCTGCTGAGAATAATGACAAACACGAAATTAAGGCTCATGAACGGATAGGCATGGCTCAATTCCAGCTTCGTCATGGCCGCCATCCAGGCAAGGGAAGCGGCGAAGGCGGCAAGGAATCCGCTCATAACCCATGGATTAAGTAGAAGCCGCAATAAAAACAGCGCCTTATCCAGAGAGCTTTCTGGAAAATCACCCACACCGATCATTTGCCATTTCAGCACGATCTGTCCGTATACGGTAAAAGCAATGGTAAGAAAAATGTAAAAGTAACCCGTCATGTGCAGATTAATGATGGAGGCTATCCTCGCCACCCCCAAATGTAGTACGGTGCCTCGGGTCCCACATGAAATAGAAGATCCAGGATGGTAACGCGATGCTCAAAAGGTTGATAATGCTGAGGATATTCAGGATAACCCGAATAGTCTTTCCATACCAGCTCAATGCCTGCCTGCGCAAATCTGGGCTCTTCGATGTAATTCCTGGCCGATGGGCCGGAAACATAAAGTGTGGCACCCGCCTTGGTCAACAAATCGATTATACGCTCCTGTTTTACCTCAACCGATCCGTACTGGCGCGCATCGGCGAATACTGTGGAGATGCCGAGAAACTCCCGCGAGATATGCTCGATGAGATGCCTGTTGAGTTCGGACAGGTATGACCACTTCCGGCCGAGATAGATATCTTCAAGGAATGGCCGGTAGTGTTCAAAGTGAGGGGTCTTGCCATAAACGTGCCGCAGGGTCTGCCAATGATTTAATTGCCATTTTGGATCCGCGAACCTGACCTCGTCGATCAGATGACGCCGGGTACCGTCGGTCGGTATCGTAAGCCATTCAGGGCCGCGGGACATTTTAATCTTGTTCCGGTTGCGCCAGTCTCTCTCCGTATACTGCACGTCGTCATAGAAAATGAACAAATCGACGTCATGAATGATGTCGAAATAACCCTTCCAGGGAATATAGCTGGATTGGAGTATGGCTACCCGCAGCGGTGCGCGGTCAGGCTGTTGCGCCATAGTTCCCAACTTTGCCAAGGTACCACAATAACTCGTTCAAGCTGGTGATCGGCGTGCATGAGGCCAGGGTGCTCCCGACGCGCCGCGCGAGACTCGCGCTGAAATTGAATAAGCCCCCCTCCCTCTGTATGTGAAAGGCATGCCGGTAACCTGCGTTGCAAGAGCCCTGTATATCCCTGAACGGATTGTTGCCTACCATCACAAGCTGCCCGGGTGGCAGGCCGAGCAAACGAGTGCAGGCCTCGAAAACTTTGGAATCCGGCTTCTGCGCCTCCAGCTCCACCGTCAGTACCAGCGCATCGATCAGCGGAAACAAGCCGCAAACATCCAGCTTCTGGCGTTGCGAGGCCGGAGGGTTGTCGGTCAATACTCCGATGCGATATCCCAGCCGGCGCAGTTGAGATAAAGTCGATGCCGCGTCACCGTAGATGGGGCGATTCTCTGGCCGGACATCGCAATAGGTCTCGATCAACCGTGAACGGGCTGCGTCAGCAAGCCCAAGCTTCGGGCATAATGCTTCAAAAAGATGGGAATGGTTGCCTTCCTCGACGATTTGTAACGCCGTTGAAAGAAATATTGACCGTCCGGGCAGAATTTCGCTTGCCCGCAGCCAGGTCAGCTCCAGTTTGCTGACTATCCAGGCCTTCTGATCCACCAACGTGTCGTCCAGGTCAAATACCACCCCTCGCACCTCGCTCAGCCCAAGATCGGGGATATTGCGTTCCTCGAGGTAACGCAAGGTTCTCGCACGGGAACCCGGTGTGAATGAGGGAGAGTTGGGGGATGCATCGCCGGTATCGCCAGTCAAAAGGAAAGCCAGGGGATTGAAGCCAACGGTGATGCTCAAGGGCATGGAAGTACCTGCGCGGAGATTGAGGTCAGACACCCAGCAATTATCGCCTACTTGCAAGATTTGCAGGTTCATCGGCCCGCATGCGCCAAGGGGAATCATGCGCTCAATGGCGTGCCGGGCGGTTTCCCGGACATGCGGCGGCGCGCCGGGTTCGCAAAGAATCGCGAATCCGCCCATCGAGCGTATCCGGCGCCGGAACGCAAGCGGTGAAATGCCGCCCATAAGGTTAACCGAGAAGTCGACGGAATATTCGTCGAATTCCCGTAGACACGGCTGCCACACGAATTCTTCATTTTCGGCGATTGAAAGCGTCGAAAGGGCTTCGTGGCTGGCAAGGATGTGCAGCCCGCGAGCGCCCCAGCCCTGCCGGGGCTTGCCGATCAGGGGAAAGACCGCATCGGCGTCATGAGGCGTGGTATAGCAAGGCAAACAGGACAGGCCCTCATTCTGCAGCCAGCGGTAAAAGAGCAGCTTGTCACGGGCCAGCTCCAGCAGCGGAATATCCGAGACATAAACCGTGGCGCCGCGCGCCGCGAAAACATCCCGGTGACGCGCCAGTAACTCCAGTTCATATTCCATGGATGCGAAGACCATACTTATACTTTCACGCTCACACAGGTCAAGAGCGAAATTCAGAAAAGTTTGTTCTTCTTTTAATGAGGGCGCCATGAAAAAGGCGTCGGCGAAATAGCGTGCAACGTTTTCCTCATTGCAGTCCGTTATCAACACACGCGTCCCGGTCACGGCCCGGAGAGCCTTGATCAAGCCAAGGCCCTGAAATCCTCCCCCTGAAATGATCAGGACGCTGATCCAATTCATGCAGTGACTTCCGGATAAATGGCATTGGAAGTTTCCGGATAATTACTGGCAATATTCACCAGTGACTCCCAAATGGCGGGGGGCAGATTCAAGCGGCCTGGTTGTGCGGTGATGAACGGTTTGAGAAAAAGACCTTCGGTCTTGTCAATCGTGAAATCTGCCCTGTGCACGAGCGCCGACTTTATATCAAGGTTGAAATAGCGTTTGTGTCCGAGCACCAGATCGGACGGACTCAAGCATCAAGTGATTCTCTTCGGAATGACGAAACCCGGATATATGCGACTTTACGCAGCTATCAAGCTGTTTGACTTCTTTCACGGCTTTGCCCTATTGGTAGATGTCCTTGACTATGTAAGTCGGCCGGTTCTGTACCTGATTGAACACTTTGCCCAGATAAATACCGACGACACCCATTGCCGTGGTCAGGATGCCAAGGCTGAGCATCATCACCGTCATGACCGACGTGAAACCCAGCAGGGTGTCGTCAAAAAACAACTTCCGCAGTACCAGATAGAACGCGAAGGAGAAACTTAGCAGGGTAATGATTATGCCGCTGTTGAACAGCCAGACCAGCGGTTGAGCGGAAAATGAGCTCACGGCATTGACCATGAGCCTGACGCGCCGCATGAGTGTATAGGTACTCCGGCCGTGACGTTGTTTTTTGACTACGGGCAGACCGATCTGGCAAAAGCCGATCCAGCTCATCATTCCTGCAAGGAATAGATTGCGATCCCCCATTCGCAGCAACGCTTCGACATAGCGGCGCGTCATGATGCGTTCGGTAACGATATTCTCCGGAATCTTGATATCGCTGAGCAAATTGAATCCCTTCCAGAACAGGCTGCCGCTGATCTGTTCGAAGCGGCCGCCCTTGCGCGCCTCCTGGTAGCCAAAAACCATATCACATCCGGTATCGCGGAGCTTGCGATGGAATTCCCCCAGAACGAGGGGTGAAACTTCAAGATCACAGTCGATGAGGAAGACCAGATTTCCCCGCGCGAACTGCAATCCTGCCTGAGCTGCATGGTGGTGGCCAAAATTACGTGAAAGATCGACGACAACCAATTCGGGTATATCGACCCTGCGCTCCAGTGCATAGGCCAATGAATCGTCCGGAGACCCGTCATTCACCAGCAATATTTCGAAATGATCACACTTTATGTCGGACAGAGCCTGGAGGCATTCGGCAAGAAAACGCTGAAGGAACGGACGAGACCAGTACATCGTGGAAACGATGCTGATTTCAGGTGGCGTATCGTCGGTTCCTAGCTCATGCATCATCTCATTCTATAACCAAATTCTACGATTAGCCGGATTGAACGCTGTACACCTCAAAAAAACCGATGACCACGAATAATGAATGACTTTTCTCGACAGAAATTCTCGCTGCATCAGGCACTTTCACAGGCCGTATAAATGATTCAAACAGCGATGGCTTCATTTGAGCGGCACGAACATACACGTCAAAACTTACTTCAGAATCGGAAAGCAGGATGAAACGGACCTGATGATAATAGGCAACGATCCGCGAATAAATTCAATCTGAAACCGTGCCGGGATAGTTCAACGTAACGCCACCGGGCGCCCCATCGGGTATAAAAGTCCAAAGCAGCATAATACAAGCGTTGCGTTAAACCCCCAAGCGACCGGAAGCGCATGAGCTCTGCCGGTACGGCGCAGTCTCAGCACCGGCGCCGGTGGGCAAACCATCCGATTAAACCAAGGCCTGCGAGAAAAAGAGCATACGTTTCCGGTTCTGGAATTGCCGCGGCCGGTTTGTACAACCAGACGTCAGCGTTCCATGACGTTCCCCCGGCAGGGGAAACCTCGTCCAGAGCGATGAACGCGTTCAGAGCCGGATCATAATGCCATTTGCCGAGAACGGCTATACCGAAATTGCCATGAGGATGATCCAGCGTTGAACTGTCAGCTTCGTAGACAGTCCAGGTCGTGTTGGAGCCAATGTGACCATCCGCACCGGTGATGACGTCTGCATACCAGACCTTTCCGCCGCCATTGTTTCCATCCCATAAATAGATTCTGTTGCTCGCGGTATCGTAATCGATACCATAAAAACCAGTCATGATGAAATCGCTGCCGTCGCTCTTTATCAAATTGATCCCGATGTCCTGATTGCTGGAGGGGTTGGCCGCATTGGCATTGTTCAGATCCCATATCGTCAGGTCTGAAGTATAAGGCCCCGAAACAGTGGCTGTTTTAATGTAGAGGTTGTGTATAGGATCGAGCGTTCCGGCGGTTTGAAATCCAACGGTATTCCACGAAACCCCGATTTTTTCCCATTGATCCTGTCCGCCATTTCGTACATCCCCGAGCGTGTAGCGATAAAGCGACGGAAACCCTGATACCGCGCCGTCCTCCGCGGTGAGATAGACGACGTCATGCCCATTCTCGGTTCGGTAGGCGGTTGTTGAGATTGCCTGTGGTTGCGATCCGGTCCATTGTCCCTGCCGGTCAATCCACATATTTCCGCCTGGTGCGGCATTGGTAGTGTTCCAGCCCGAACCGGTGGTCCCGCCGACTCTGTTCGGATCGGCCTTGGCGGGGTCCCATAGATAAGGTCCGGCGCGAGTTACGTTTGTTCCATCGGTCTTCTGAAAGCCTCCCCCGGTCCGCCATGCTGCGCCTCCAAATGTAAGGAACATATCATTGACGGGGAGATAGAGATTATTGTCGTACGTATGGGAGGACTGGGGCGCCGCACCGTCAACAATAAAGCCGTCCGCTATATTCACCCTGCTTGGCAGGGAGCCGAGGCCCCAGTTGCCCGTAGCTCCATCCCATACATAAACTTCGTTACCGGCATAATTTGCGTGGCCCCCACCCCAGAGTATCAGGTTTCCGCGAGTTGAATCCCAGGCGAATGAGCTCCAGGCGCTGACAACGAGACCGGGCCAGCCGAGAGTTCCCGGCACTGCATCGTCGCCCGTTGGCCAGGCGTCCGAAAAGGAGTTGGTGCTTACCTTGACCCAGCCTCCTTCCGGTGTTGCGGCCAGTAATGACGACATGCGCTCAAAGGACGTCAACGCATGAGCCTGTTTAACGAAAATGGGAAATGAGTGGGTGATCAGTAAAGCAGAAAAGGTAAGGCTTGCGATGCGCGCCCAGCTCCCTGGGTGCAGAACACCTGATGCCGCCGATTTATCCGATTGCCGTTTTTTCTGTATGCTCCACTGATCCATATTCCTACTCCTCAACAGACAAAATTTTATTTCCCCACGTTTTCGCGACGGAAGAAAGATGATCTGAACGATAATTACCGGGCAGATGGCAAGGAAGATACCGTTGTCACCGATGAGTTCCTGCTTATGATACCAAAAACTTCCCCGGAAGCCCGCTTTGAATTGCGGGCTACTTCAAGATAAAAGCGGATAAAAGCCGCCGGGCTTGCGCGACAAATCAAAGTCTGCAGGAAAATGAGTGGAAAAGTAATGCCGTTTCATTTTCACTTAATACTTGTCATGACTTATAGTACTATTTTGTCAGTTACCCAATTACCAGGGGGGCATCAAAAGCGGAACAGTGCGAATTCGATCTCGGGAACGCCGGATAACTCCGTTTGCCGCGTGAACCAGGCATCAGTTCGAGATAGTGAATCGGACAAAGAAGAAGGCGAGATAAATGATTCTCCACTGGAGCCTCGTTCAGATTAAAAACTGTTCGGCAATCCTGCCAGCCGCGCTTGAGATACCGGCCCAGAGCGGGTTGTATGAGGTAGAGAGCTTATCAATGTTTTACAAGTGCAATGGCATCGACAGCAGCGCGAAAAAAAGCGGTAATCCAGATGTTGCAGCAATGGGGTTGGCTCAACACCGGTCTTTTCGCGCTCGATAGACTTTTAGGCATTGTGTCGAGGGGGCGCTTGCGCCTGTACAGGTATTATCTGATCGCCCAACCCGTATCTAAAGCGGCCCTGATTCCGCCAGGAAGAGGAAAAAAAATAGAAATCCGGCTGGTTCGTGAAGATGATGAAATTATCCGGCAATTTCCGAGGCCCGCGGCGGCAATTCAATCAAGATTCAAACAAGGAGCAAAATGCCTGGTCGCGCTCAAGGAAGGGGAGTTTATAGGCTTCTTGTGGCTGTTGATGGGCAATTATCAGGAAGACGAAGTGCGCGCCCGCTACGTCCCCTTGCCTTCGGGAGAATCGGCCTGGGATTTCGATGTGTATGTGGCGCCCGACTTCCGTTTAGGGTTGACTTTTCTCCGCCTTTGGGATCATGCGAATCACATCTTGTGTGAAAATAATGTCTTATGGTCGTGTAGCCGTATTTCCGCATTCAATACCGGTTCACTCGGCGCTCATGCCCGTCTTGGGACATTATCGTTAGGCAGCGCAGTCTTTTTCTGTGCCGGCCGATGGCAGGTCACATTTTCTTCCATATCTCCTTACTTTCACTTGTCTTCGCACCCCGGCTCGTTTCCGGAATTTCGCCTCGATACGGGGAACTTGCGATAACCTGGCAGCCTCTCGGACTTGAAGAATCGAAGCGAAAAAATGACTGGTGGAGGACAGATTTTGACGATTTGCAGGCCAGTAGTTGTTCTATTGGTCAAAAAAGCGACGAAATATGGACCGACCAGACAATTTTGCAGCCGATTTCCTTTAAATCCGAAGGCTGCCAGTCAACCCATACTACAAACCCAACCATGGAGCAATTATGCAGCACCTCGAAGAAGTGAAAAACATCCTGTCCGACGTACTGAGCCTCGGCGAGCGCAAGGATTCCCTCAGAGAAGACTCGATCCTGCTTGGGGATCTACCTGAGCTGGATTCCATGGCGGTTGTGAATGTGATCACCGCTTTGGAGGAACATTTCGGCATTAGCGTGGACGACGATGAGATCAGCGCTAAGACATTCGAGACGCTCGGCAGTCTCACACACTTTGTCGAGCAGAAGCTGGCTGCATGAGTTTGCACCCGCCATTTTCCTGATGAGTTTATGTCTGCAACTTTTCCTGCCGAGCCTTTTTATCTGAAAACGGAAACAGGCAGGCGCTTCTGCCTCTACCACGCTCCAAGCTCCGGCAAAGCATGTCTCGGGGTATTTATCTACGTTCATCCATTTTGTGATGAGATGAACAAGTCGCGCCGCATGGCTGCAATGCAGGCAAGGGCTTTTGCCACGGCAGGATTTGGCGTTTTACAGATCGATCTTTTCGGCTGCGGAGACAGCGAGGGAGAATTTGGCGATGCGCGCTGGACCATCTGGAAGCAGGACCTGGCCTGCGCCTGGGACTGGCTCGAGGACCGCGCGTCGAGCCCGATCAGCCTCTGGGGCTTGCGCCTCGGGGCGCTGCTCGCCCTGGATTTTGCCAGCGATTGGGGAAGGCCCATCGACAGGATCATCCTGTGGCAACCCGTCATCGACGGGACATCCTTTCTGAATCAATTTTTGCGGCTGCGGATGGCAAACGAAATGCTTGGGAGCGCAGCGGATTCAAAAAAACCGACGGGGACGAACGCATTGCGCGATCGCCTTGCAAATGGAGAAACGCTGGAAGTGGCTGGCTATGACCTTGCGCCAGGGCTGGCTTCGGCCATCGATACGCTCAAGGCGGCTGAGCGGGTTGTCGCGAAGTGCCCTGTTTACTGGTTCGAGGTGGTGGCTGAGCCCGGCCGTTCCATGACGCCCGCCGCAACAAATGTAGTCAATCAGTGGAGGCGTGAGGGGGTGGATCCACATGTGCATCTGGTACCGTGCGCGCCGTTTTGGGCAACCCAGGAAATTTCCGAGTGCCCTGAACTGATATCGATAACGGTAAACGTTCTTGCGGAAACGATATCATGAACTTCGAGGAACGCGCGCTTGCCTTTCCATGTGAGGGCTCCTGGTTATACGGAATCCTCACCTTGCCCGCGCAGCCTGCGTCCAAAGGGGTGCTTATTCTGGTGGGTGGACCGCAATATAGGGTGGGAAGCCATCGTCAATTCACGTTATTGGCTCGCAGCTTGGCAACACATGGTATCCCTGCGCTGCGCTTTGATTTTCGCGGCATGGGCGATAGCGAAGGGAAGCCAAGAACTTTCGAAGCTGTTGGGGATGATCTACGCTGCGCGATTGACAAATTTCTCGCGGAAGCGCCATCAGTCAGTGAGCTGGTGATCTGGGGATTATGCGATGCCGCATCGGCCTCAATTTTTTACGCATACCAGGACCAGCGCGTGAGCGGCCTCGTCTTGCTGAACCCATGGGTGAGAACGGATACGGGTTCCGCGAAAGCCTATCTGAAGCATTATTACACCTCACGCCTTTTCGAACGGGAATTCTGGAGCAAAATATGGCACGGGACATTTAGCTTCTCGACGGCGGCTCGATCTTTTCTTGAACTCGTTGGCAAGGGCTTTGGAGCAAGTAACGAAGATTTTACCGGAAGTGTTTCCGGTAAAAACCGTAACTCCTGCAATGTCCCGTTGCCGGAACGCATGTTTCAAGAACTGAGCCGGTTCAAGGGAAAGGTACTCCTGATCCTGAGCGGCAACGATCTGACAGCTCGGGAGTTCTCGGATCTCGTGAACAGTTCGCATGGCTGGCAAAAACTGCTAACCGCTCCACACGTGTCCTGTCTCAATCTACCGGAGGCCAACCACACCTTTTCCCGGCGCGAATGGCGTGATCAGGTAGCGGCCTGGACAAAGGAATGGATTCACTCATGGTGAAAGCTATTGGCTGCGGCAATGGCTTGCGCGTCAAGAATATTTTCAAGGCTCAGCCTCCACCATTGCTTGAAACCCTGACAAATCTGATATACCTAAAATTGCAGGAGCGCCCATGAAAATCCTAGTTGGCATTGCTATGTCAGTCGTTTTGGTTATTGTGCCTGATCTTCAGGCGGCTTCTCCCCCTCATTGCGGAGAACTGGAAAATGTATACGATTATAACGAAGGTGGATCCCTGCTTGGAACTGTCGAGAAACACCACTTTACCCCGAATGTGGAAAACCTGCGTTCTGGGAATACCTCAACTGTTGGGGGGGACTTGAGTTACACACTTATGATATATCCTAATCATCACCGGGCATTAGCGGCATTTGGCAAATTGTCCCTGAGGGATAAAACATTAAAACCGAGCGGTGCAAAATATTCTGTTGGATGTTTTTTTGATCGCGCCATACGGTTCAAGCCAAATGATGGCATGGTGCGCATGGTTTACGGCAATTACCTGCTCAAAGCCGGGCAAACCGATAATGCCATCGGGCAGCTTCAGGCAGCCGTTGACCTTCTGCCGGATGACGCCACCATCAACTACAATCTCGGCCTGATCTATATGCAAAAGAAAGATTATGAGCAGGCCAAATCCTATGCAAAGAAAGCGTATGAATTGGGCTTCCCGCTGCCTGGACTCAAGAATCAGTTAATAAAAGCGGGAAAGTGGGAGGATTAGCCTAGGGCCTGTTAACATTTATTTCGTACGCAACCCGGGGGATGGGACGGATTTCGGCCAGACGCTTTTGCAACCGACTTCCTTTAAGCCCCACCGGCTGCCGATTGGCTTGGACCGTTTTGCACTATGAAGCGCTTCAGCTTACTGAAAGATGGGCGTATCTCAGGTTTTGCCGGTTTCCTCTTGCTCGGGCGCAAGATAACTAATATACCAATCCATCGCCTGCCTGAGCCCTTCACGGATTCGATGAGTCGGTGCATAGCCCAAAATTCTGCTGGCTTTGGAGATGTCGGCCTGAGAGTGCCGTACATCTCCCTTCCGGAAATCGGTGTACTCGGGATCATGATGCCGCAGGCAGGGAAACTTCTCTGAAAGTAACCCGCGTATCATCTCATAGAGTTCATTCAGGCTCGTGCGTTCATTAATCGCCACATTGTAAACCTGATTGACCGCATCGGAACTCTCAGCCAGCGCCGCCAGCAGATTAGCCTGAACGACGTTCTCGATGAAACAGAAGTCGCGGCTGGTTTCACCATCTCCATTGATGTATAAGGTCTGATTCCGGATCAGCGCGGCGATCCACTGGGGAATCACTGCCGCATACGCGCCATTCGGGTCCTGCCTGGGGCCGAAGACATTGAAGTACCGCAGCCCGATCGTTTCGATTCCATAGCAGCGGGCAAATACATCGGCGTAAAGCTCGTTCACATATTTGGTCACCGCATAGGGCGAAAGCGGCCGGCCAATCACGGATTCGACTTTGGGCAAACCGGGATGATCGCCATAGGTGGAACTGGATGCCGCATAAACGAAACGCCTTACCTGCGCATCACGTGCCGCAACCAATATGTTAAGAAATCCTGAAATGTTGCTTTCGTTTGTGCGGATGGGATCCTGAATGGAACGGGGCACCGATCCAAGGGCTGCCTGGTGCAATACATAATCCACGCCCTCGCATGCATTCCTGCACGCTTCCAGTTGGCAGATATCGCCTTCTACAAAACTGAAATTGCGCCAAGCCTTCTCTCCGGCCAGCTCCCTTATCTGATCGAGATTGCGCCGGTGGCCTGTCGAGAAGTTATCCAGTCCGATCACTTTCTGATTCAGCTTGAGCAAGGCTTCCAGCAAACCGGAACCGATAAATCCGGCAACACCGGTAACCAACCAGCGGTATTGGGTGTCTTTTAAATGCTGCAGCGTGATCTCGTATCTCGTCATGGGCGGGGCTTTTCTCACAACCGCCAGACGTTGAAGCCGGCATTGCGAAGCGCCAGCGGGTCAAATTGTGATTTGACATCGATAAAACATCCGTTACCGGTAATCTTGGACTGGAACTCGGCCAGGGGCCGTTCGATAAACTGGCGATGTGATACGGCAACGATGATCGCATCGGCGCGAGGCAGATCCTCCCATGACTTGAGTTCCAGGCCATATTCATGACGAGCTTCGGCCGCGTCTGCAACGGGATCGTGGACATGAATGTCGATCCCGTAGGACTTGAGTTCATTAATCAGGTCGGCAACTTTGGAGTTTCTCAGGTCGGGACAATTTTCCTTGAAAGACAAGCCGAGAACATTCACCTGGGCGCCTTTGACATTCACATTGGCGCTGATGATATGTTTTATCGTTTGCTCCGCGACGAACTTGGCCATGCTGTCATTGATCCGGCGGCCCGCCAGGATGACCTGGGGTATGTAGCCGATCATTTCCGCCTTGTGGGTAAGGTAATACGGGTCCACACCGATACAGTGCCCGCCCACCAAGCCGGGACGGAAGGGAAGGAAGTTCCACTTCGTGCCAGCAGCCTTTAAAACGTCCATCGTGTCGATGCCCAGCTTGTCGAAAATGATGGCTAACTCATTCATCAATGCAATATTGAGATCCCGCTGCGTATTCTCGATTACTTTGGCGGCTTCGGCAACCTTGATACCCGAAGCGCGGTATACGCCGGCGGTAATGATATCTTCATAAAGTGTGGCGATTTTCTCCAGCGTATCTTCGTCATCGCCCGACACGACCTTTAAAATACTGGTAAGCGTGTGCTGTTTATCGCCGGGATTGATGCGTTCAGGAGAAAAGCCGACATGAAAATCTTCTTTCCATTTCATTCCGGAGTGCTTTTCCAGAACAGGTATGCAGATTTCCTCCGTTGCACCCGGATAGACCGTCGACTCATAGATAACGATGGCCCCCCGCTTCATATGCTTTCCAACGCTTTCGCTGGCGCCGATGAGCGGACGAAAATCAGGCTGATGGGCAAGATCCACGGGAGTCGGAACGGCAACGACAATGTAATCTGCCCGCGCCAGATCTGCCGGGTCCGTGGTAACGGCAAGATGGACCGCGGCTTTCAGATCATCGAACGAAACTTCGCCGGTCGGATCGACGAACTGCCTGTAATTCTCGACCTTGCTGCTGGAAAGATCATAACCTACGGTCGGCCGTTTCTTGCCGAACTCGACTGCGAGCGGTAATCCCACGTATCCCAACCCAACCACTGCAACCACACTCATAGTTGTCCCCTTGGTCAAAAATTCTTGCAGGTATCAAGCACTACAGTTCGATCATATCCGTTATCATTGTTCCGGATCGTATTAAATGAAATTGTACCAAGGTGCAGTTTCAATACCGGTCATGCGAGCATATCATACCGGGAAACAATGATGAGGAAAGGCCGGGTTTGAGCCATTCTTCCGGATCAACTGCCTGTATCCCGTTGCCCGCGGTCAAGCCGGAGATTGTCTGTCGATCGCTGAACATCACCCGTTATGTTCGGCGAAAATAATCGGCGTAGCGCGTTCGCAATGAAGAGCACTACCGCTTTGAAGAGGGATTTTTATGGATGATTTCAGCAGGGCAATCGCAACCAAATTTGGCCTGACACTTTCCGCTATCATCATTCTGGGCACCGGTATCCCGGGTTGCGCCAAGAAGACCGAAAATGCCCAGACCCTGATCGCTGAAGCCAGAGGCTACCAGGCGAAGGGAGACGACAAAGCTGCCATTATCCAGCTCAAGAATGCCTTGCAAAGCAGCCCCGATAATGCAGAGGCCCGCTATCTCCTGGGCACCATCTATAACAAGACCGGCGATTTGCAATCCGCCGAGAAGGAGCTTCGCAAAGCCTTGAGCCTGGGAATGAGTCCTGCCGCCGTATTGCCCGATCTTGGGCAGACCATGCTCAATCTGGGACAATTTCAGCAGGTTCTGGACGAAACCGGTAAGCTTGCCGGAGAAAAGAATTCGGCCGAGATTTCTACATTAAGGGGTAATGCATCCCTGGCGTTGGGCAAAATCAAGGAAGCCAGGGATCTGTTTGAACAGGCGCTCAGGGACAAACCAGATTTCCCGGGTGCACTGATAGGGCTGGCTCAATGTTCGCTCGCGGAAAGGGATTCCGAAGCGGCAATGCGCTTCACCGAGCAGGCTGTAAGCCGTAATCCGCAAAATGCCGATGTCTGGCTATATAAAGGCGATTTGTTGCGCATGCAGGGCAAGAATGAATCCGCTCTTGCCGCGTATGATGAGGTGGTGAAATTACGGCCGAACAACCCCGCCGCTTATTTGAATAAAGCGCTCATCCAGATTGGTGCCAGAAATTTCGCGGCCGCCAAGATTGATATCGACGCGGCCCGCAAGGTCGCGCCCGGCGCCCTGCTGGTCTTTTATACCCAGGCGTTACTCGATTTCAACCAGGGAAAAAACAATGCTGCCCTGGATTCTCTGCAACAGATTTTAAGCAAGGCGCCAGACCACATGCCCAGCGTGTTACTCGCAGGAGCGGTGCAATCCGCCCTGGGATCGACGCAACAAGCGGAGCAGCATCTGAAGCAATACTTGGAGAAAGATCCGAGAAATATATACGCGCGCAAATTGCTGGCCTCCAACTTGCTGAGGGACCGTCAGGCCCGGCAGGCAATCGACGTATTGGCGCCGGCTCTTAAACTCACGCAGCAGGATCCGCAGTTGCTTGCCTTGGCGGGTGAGTCCTACATGCAGGCTAGGGATTTTACGAAAGCGACGGAATATTTTGAAAAGGCCAGCAATATTGCACCGGAAAATGCGACGCTTCATACAGCGCTGGGCATGAGCAAACTTGGGCAGGGCGAGAGCGGACGCGGCATGGCGGAGCTTGAAATGGCGGCGAAACTCGATCCCAAGTCGACCCAGGCAGGTATCCTTCTAGTCATGAGTCATCTTCGCCTCAAGGAGTATGACAAGGCGCTTGCGGCAGTGAACGCACTGGAAAAGGCAAATCCGGAGAATCCTCTCGTACAGAATCTGAAAGGCGGCGTTTATCTGAATAAGAAAGACATATCTCACGCGCGCGCGAGCTTCGAGAAAGCGCTTTCACTGCAGCCTGGCTATTTTCCCGCCGTGGCAAACCTTGCTCAGCTTGATATGCAGGAAAATAAGCCGGACGCTGCCAAAAAACGCTTTGAGGACATTCTGCAAAAAGACAAGAAGAATGTTCAGGCCATGGCAGCGCTTTCGGGCATTGCGCTAAGTCAGGGGCGGAACAAGGAAGCCACAACCTGGCTGGAGCGGGCCGCGGCAGAGAATCCGGACGAACTCCAGCCGGCCATGCTGCTTGCGGCACACTATCTCCGCCAGGGCGACAAACAAAAAGCGCTGACTCTCGCCCAGAAGCTGCAAGGCGCAAATCCCCACAATCCGGAAGTCCTCGAGCTACTGGCGCAGGCACAGCTCGCAAATGATGACAAGACAGCTGCTCTGGAGAACTACAGCCGCCTGGCCGCGATGCTGCCCGAGTCGCCTGCCGTTCAGCTTCGAATCGCCTCGATTCAGCTCGCAAACCAGAATATATCGGGTGCCTCCGATGCGCTGAAGAAAGCACTGGCAATAAAGCCGGATTATCTCGATGCGCAAATCGCGCAGGCTGCGCTTGAGACACGCCAGGGAAATTACGAGAAGGCCATCGCGATTTCCCATCAAATTCAAACGCAACAGAAAAAATCACCCGTCGGTTACATAACGGAAGGTGATGTGCTGATGGCCCAGAAAAAGCCTGCCCTCGCGGTAAAAGCGTATGAGCAGGCATTGGCAATCAGCAAGAGCGGTCCCGCAATGATAAAGATACATGTGTCGCTCAGTCAGGCGGGGAAAGGCCAGGAAGCGAACTCGCGCCTGCTCCAATGGCTAAAGGAACATCCGGACGATGCAGCGAGCCGGATGTATCTTGCCGGAGTCTATCTTGCGGCGCAAAACAATAAAGCGGCGATCGAACAATATCAGCTCATCCTGAAACAAGCACCAGCTTATATGCCCGCAATCAACAATCTTGCCACGGCTTATCAGCAGGAAGGAAATCCGCTGGCCCTGGAATACGCCGAGAAAGCCCATCAACTGACTCCGGACAACCCCGCGGTCCTGGATACACTGGGTTGGATATTGGTGGAGCAAGGCAATACCGCGCGAGGTCTGCCGTTTTTGGAAAAAGCAGTTTCACTGGCGCCGGCAGCGGCGGAGATTCGCTATCATTTAGCGGCCGGACTGGTCAAATCCGGCGATAAAGCCAAAGCTCGCAAGGAGCTCGAGCAACTGCTGGGTACAGGCCAGCAGTTTTCTTCCATCGATGAGGCGAAAACCTTATTGAAGCAGGTTCAATAAACCGGAGACCCGGCCGGCCAGAAGAGTGAGCATGACAAGTTTATGGGCAGCCAGCTGAAGCGGCGCCCCATGATCACCCGGATCGAAGCCCGTGAATGATCGCACCGGGTAAAGTAGAAGGCAGAAAGAAGAAATTCATTCTGATCTCTTCTCCGGATTTATCTCTCGGATAACCCATCCCCGAGAACTGGTGCGGTGTCTCCACCCGGCAGATTCCCTGCCGTATTCGCGGATTTCTTCTGATTTGCATCATTCCTTGCCGGCGCCGAAGCCGAGGCTTCGGCCCAAATGCGCCGCAACGCGTCCCACATGCTGGTCCGCACAGTCGTCAGGTAAAGCGTATTGTCGCTCAGTTCGCTCACTAAACGGCGCTGAGCCTTGCCCAGATTATGATAGGGCATGCTCATGAACAAATGATGCGTCGCATGATAGCGCAAACCGACGGGAGCCCACAGCGCAGTAATGAACAAATTGCCGGGAACATTGATGGAGTCGAGATATTGCTCGGCAAATTCCATTCGGTGGTCGGGCGGATTCCGGTAGGCGTGGGCGCTCAATGTGCGTAACGAGTTCATAAAAAAGATGAACATTGCAATCACATACCAGAAAACGAGAACCCGATAGGTCAGCAATCCCGATGCGATGCAGCCTGTAACGGCCGTAATGAATACAAAAGTGCCGAATTCCTGTAGACGCCAGTGGATATCGTTGCGAATGGCGTTTGCTTCGCGTTTATAACTCATATCGATAGTGAGCGAGGATGCGCGCTCCCACACGAATTTGCGCAATGATGGAATCAGATAGGAAAGAGGCGTAAGAAGGAGAAAACGAACGATGAAAAAAAACGGGATGATGAACGAGAGCAACACATAGCCAACCATCGCGACTGGGTGGAGCGTTGCGAACGGAATGTACTCGCCGTCCCTGGCCGTACCATAGACATCGGGCTTGTGATGGTCGCTGTGAACTCCGTCATAGGTAAAGGACGGGATCAGTAACGGTATCCCGCAAATGAGATTCCATACGAAGCGGAACAGCTTGAAAGTACCCCTTTTCAGGTGCGCCAGCTCGTGGACGAAAATAGCCGCCCGATAAAAGGCGAACGTGGCAACGACAAGGGCTGCAACCTGCAAGGCGGAAAGCATCGGCGCAAGCAGGATGACTGCAAAGGCCGCCCAACCCAGCGAAATGTGAAACAGAAAATCAAGCCAGTAGATCCATGGGTTGGGCGTCATG
>DASVYI010000378.1:0-4576 GCA_036392275.1 Nitrosospira sp.
CATAAGAAACGCGAGTTGTTCGTGACCCCTAAGCAGAATATTTTCTTCGCAGGAGAATACTTTGGTGAGGCAGAACGCGAATCAGGACAGAGCACGCTCATCCAGTATTCTGCTACGAATCACGAGGATTTCATGGCACGACCTTATTGCTGTGCTTGTCCCCGTGGTGCTGGCAAGCATCCTCGCAATCGCGGTTGCATTTCACTTTGTGCAGCCGGCGCCACCGCATACCATTACCATCAGCAGCGGACCTGACGAAAGCAGCTTCCGTTCCGTTGCGGAGAAGTATCGATCGATATTGGCACGGAACGGGATCGAGCTCAAGGTCCTTCCGTCAGAGGGTTCATTGGAAAACCTCAGGCGCTTGACCGACCCGAACGGCCGGGTTGATGTCGGACTCGTGCAGGGGGGTATTGCAGCTGGCAGCAACATTGATAAAGTCGTGTCGCTTGGAAGCGTGTTCTATGAGCCGGTGGCAATCATTTACCGGAACGCGCGGTCCACTCACCCCATTCACCGGCTTTCCGAGCTTAAAGGGAAGCGCATCGCCATCGGCCCCGAGGGGAGTGGCACGAGATTCCTTGCCCTGGCCTTATTGAAGGCTAACGGCATCCAACCGGATGGTTCAACCAAGCTGGTGGATTTGGGAGGGGAACCGGCATTTGAGGCTCTGCTCAAGCACCAGATCGATGCCGCCTTCCTGATGGGTGATTCCGCGGCGCCGGGGACAATCAGGCAGATGCTGCATACCAAAGGTATTCATTTATTTAATTTTCCGCAGGCCGATGCTTATTTAAGGCGTTTCCGTTATCTAAGCAAGCTGGAATTTCCACCGGGTTCCTTTGATCTTGGTGAAAATCTGCCGCCAAAGCCGCTTGTCATGCTAGCGCCCACCGTCGAGCTGGTCGCACGTGCGAACCTGCACCCTGCATTGTCTGATCTTCTGATCGAGGCAGCGCAGGAAGTGCATGGCCGGGCTACGCTCGTGCAACGCGCCGGTGAATTCCCCATTCCCCTCCAGCATGAATACCGGATCAGCCCGGATGCCACCCGGTACTACAAATCGGGGAAAAGCTTTGCCTACCGCCACCTGCCGTTTTGGCTAGCCAGTCTGACGGATCGCATAATGGTAATGCTTGTCCCGATCATCATAGTACTGATTCCGGGCTTGCGCCTGGTTCCGGGTCTGTATGGATGGCGCGTCAGGCGGCGCATCTACCGCTGCTACGGAGAGCTAATGGCGCTTGAACGCGCCGCGCTTGAATCTGTGTCGCCCGAGGATCGCACCGCACTGTTGGCACGCTTGAACCAAATCGAAAAATCCGTTATTACCAAGAAAATTCCGGGATCGTTCGCTGACGAGGCTTATGTCTTGCGCGAGCACATCGATTTCGTACGTGAGCGGCTCACCATGACCAAAGCGGAGTAGCCATGCCAACGGGCGACCTCGTTGATCCATTTCCCGCTGCTAATAGTTGGCAGAAAGCCGCCCCAAACGGCGGAATCAGACCATACATTGCGTCTGCACCCATCACTGCAGTACGCCTTCGTGGAAGACAGGGAGAACGCCAATGTCCCTGTCGTTTCGCACACTGATACTGTTGATTAAGTACACGCAGCGACTTGCTGAATGCGGTTCTGCGGTCCAGGGGCGACACCGTTGGGCTGGCGTGGAAGTAAGCTTCAAGGGCATCTATATCGACATCGCCGCCTAACTGATTGGTGCCAAAAGGTTACCGCGGGAAGCATGGCCCAGCCGATAAGTGTGTTGCCAGCGGCGTATGCAGGCGTGGCGAGAGCCCTTTCGGGTCATAAGCAGGTCATACGCATGCAATGTAACCCTAATAACCTCCTCTCCCGCCGGCCGGAGCAACCGCTTCGGATTCGGAATTAAAGTCAAACATGAATGAACCGCGGTGCTGTAGCCGCAACCTTTTTTGGAGATTTTGCTCATGCAACACAAACTCATAGCGATACTGTGCGCTACCGCCCTTACCGGCATCGGCTTTTCGGCCCAGGGCGCCAGTGGCCCCAGCAGCTCTCAATCGCCCTACCTTGTCCCGCAGACGGCAGGCGTGGAATTCACCTCCATCCTTACCGTCGGCGACGAGGTCAAGAAAAAGCACGAGGGTGACGAGACCTACCGGATGGCGGGCATCCCTGATGGACTGGGTGTCTATGAGAACGGCGACGGGACCATTACCGTTTTGATGAACCACGAGTTGCGCGATACCGTTGGCGTTGTCCGTGCCCACGGGGCCAAGGGCGCTTTTGTCTCGAAGTGGCAGATCCGTAAAAAGGATCTCAAGGTGCTCAATGGCGAAGATTTGATCAAGAACATAATCATCTCGAGCGGGACGACCACTCTAAGCCGGTTGTGCTCCGCCGATCTTGCCGCCCCAACCGCATACTTCAACAGTGAAACTGGCAAGGGCCTAAGCGAAGCCGTCATCTTCCTGAACGGCGAAGAGTCCGGCCCGACCGGCCGAGCCTTTGCCCATCTGGCCGCCGGCCGCCAGCATGGCACCAGCTACCAGTTGCCCGCTCTCGGCACTGCTTCTTGGGAAAACCTTGTCGCCAGTTCTTACGAACAGGACAAGACGATTGTCGCCGGCATGGACGATGGCAACGCCAACGCCAGCAAGGTCTACATTTATGTCGGACACAAGCAGGAGCATGGTAATCCGGTGGAACTGGCCGGCCTGACCAACGGCATCAGCCATCAGGTCAAGATCGCGGGCTACGCGACGGAAGGCAGCGTAAACGGTTCGGTCGCCATTCCCGATAACCTGAGCGCGCACTTTACCCTTGTTACCGACGGCAGCGGCACCGGCCTGAACCGCGTGGAAGACGGCGCCTGGGATACCCAGAACCCCAATCGCTTCTACTTTGTCACCACCGACAGCTTCAACGGCAACACGCGCCTGTGGCGCCTGACCTTCTCCGATATCACCGAACCGGAAGCCGGCGGCACGATCGAGATCCTGGTCAATGGCGCCGTCAGCGGCCAGAAGATGTTGGACAACATCACCGTGGATGCCGCAGGGGATGTATGGATGCAGGAAGACGTCGGCAACAACCCCCATCTGGGCAAGATCTGGAAATACCAGGCCGCCACCGGCGTCCTGACCGCGGTTGCCCAGCATGACCCCTCGCGTTTCATCGCCGGCGCTGCTCACGACATCGACGGTACGGATGGCAAACAGTCCGATGAAGAATCCTCGGGCATTGTCGAAGTCACCGAAATGTTCGACAAAGTCAGAGGCTACGATACGGACAACTTCCGTTACTTCCTGCTTGACGTGCAGGCGCACTACACAAGCGTAAACGGTGTGCCTCTGGATGCCGAGCTCGTCGAAGGCGGACAGCTTCTGATGATGAAGGCGCCGCGCTGAGAGCGTCATCATAAAAAAGAACGTTAATAATAAATAAAAATAAGGTATCTGAATGGACGGGCTTTGGCCCGTTTTTTTTGGGAAGGGCTGTCACCTTTGGTTCGCCCCTGGGAAACATCCAGTAGCCAAATGTATTGGTAACCTCGACTATTGAATAGCGAGGCTAAGCAATGTACGATCTGGCCCGGTTTTCTCGAACGACATGCTGCCTCCTATCATAATCCTGTCCAGCCTGGCTCCATCCACCGGCGGGTGACCCGATTTTCAGCAAGTATGAATATGACGATAGAGCTATTAATATTCGTGCCCAGGGTGAATATTCAGGACAAACCCCTGGGCAACTTGGAGCGCATCATGGATAACATCTGCTCCAATTCATGCTAAAAATGCAGTGTCAAGCTTACGACCTGAACCCGTAATCCGGCGGGCTGATCGCTCTGATTATCCAACGCTTGCCCGCACCCTGGCGGCGGCGTTCGGTGACGATCCTGTGACGAGGTTCTGCGTTCGGACCGATGCGCGCAGGCACTGGGCCATGCAAGCGGGTTTCAGGCGAGCGCTCGACTTGTATCATCCATTCGGTCTGACCTTCGTCGCAAACGATGGAGCAGGTGTTGCATTGTGGGCTCGCCACGACCAATGGCAACTCACGTTCTGGCAAGAGTGTTCGCTCATTCCACTGTATATCCGGGTCTGCGGCATGAATCGCTTCACGCGCCTTATTCGTGGATTCAAGGTGATGGAATCGCATCATCCGGTTGACCCGCATTATTATCTCTACATGCTCGGCGTGCATCCCAACTACCAGTCGCAGGGTCTGGGTAGCGCTCTGCTGCACACCATGCTCGAGTGCTGTGATCACGAACAGATGCCTGCATATCTTGAAGCGTCCAACCCTCGCAATATTTCACTCTACCGCAGCCATGGATTTCGCCTGATGAGGGAATTTCAGTTTGGCCCAGGCGGGCCGCTTCTCGGGGCGATGTGGCGCGAGCCCCGGCGGAGTGGTTGAGCTATCGGGATGGTTGGAAATCCGGATATAAAACATGAAATTTCCGGTCTTGATCTGATTCCGCAATGTGATCCGCATTCTCCTTGCGGAAAGTCATATACTCGCCCTCTTTGGACGGGGGGTGTCGCTCCTTCAGGATGGCATTCGATTCATCGAGTGCTAATCTATC
>DASVYI010000379.1:0-6772 GCA_036392275.1 Nitrosospira sp.
TCCGCGGTGGTTCAATGTGGATGTACGTCTGGTCAACAAAACCCGCCTGATTGGCATCAAGGAATTGCGCGGCTACCCCGAGCTGGCAAGCATGCGCATCCTGCAAAAAGGCAATCGTTTGTCCATCACGCCGGTGGACCCGGCGGAATGGCGCTTCGTCATGGGAATTCTATAATCCCAAATCCGATAGTTGACCGCTCATTTTCAGTTTTAGCCCTATGATCCACAAAGACTTTTCGTGGCACTCGACGTTCACCCATATGGCGAGTTCGCTACAGGGCGGATTTAAGATAATGACTTTCCTGCCGGTTCACCGCAAAGCCTGAAGTGGAGTGGTGGCTGGCTTATCTGCTGCTGGGAGCAGTCGTGGGTTTCTTTGCCGGTCTGCTGGGCATTGGCGGCGGTTTGATCATGGTGCCCGTGCTCACCTTTATTTTTTCTGCCCAGCATTTTCCTCCTGACCGCATCCTGCACCTCGCCCTTGGCACCACCATGGCGGCGATCATATTTTCTTCAGCAGCCAGCCTGCGTGCGCATCACGCGCACGGCGCGGTCAACTGGCAAGTCGTGAGATATATGACTCCCGGAATCATTGTCGGCACCCTGGGCGGCGCTACACTGGCGAGCAGTCTGTCCAGCCGGTTTCTCAGCATTATTTTTGTCGTGTTCATTTATTATGCCGCCACCCAGATGTTGCTCAGGATTAGCCCCGAACCCAGCCGCAAGTTGCCCGGCCGGGCAGGCATGTTCGGCGCGGGCAGCATCATTGGCGTGGTTTCCAGCTTCGTCGCAATTGGCGGGGGCTTACTGACAGTTCCGTTTCTTTCCTTTTGCAATGTCAGATTGCAGCATGCGATCGGCACCGCCGCGGCGGTTGGCTTTCCCATCGCCGTGACGGGGGCAATCGGCTATATGGCGAATGGGATGGCGCAACCCCAGCCGCTGCCGGAACATAGCCTGGGTTATGTGGATTTACCCGCGCTGGGTTGGATAGTGCTGGCAAGTATGCTCACAGCACCCTTGGGGGCAAAAACCACACATATCGTACAGACCGCCACGCTGAGGAAAATTTTCGTTGGGCTGCTTTATTTGCTGGGAACGAAGATGCTGATCGGGCTGTTTTAGTCATCCGGCGCAATGCGCTGCGCTTATTGCGCCCTACGCATTATCTCTACCCCACCAGACGGCGCAGGGCTTCCTGATACTTTGCCGTGGTCTTGGCAAGGATATCAGGCGGCAATGCGGGAGCGGGCGCCTTTTTATTCCAGTCCTGCGTTTCCAGCCAGTCCCGCACAAACTGTTTGTCATAACTTGGCGGATTTTTCCCCGGCGCATACTGATCGGCTGGCCAGAAGCGGGATGAATCGGGAGTGAGCGCTTCATCGATGAGGTAAAGCCCGCCGGCGTTATCCTGGCCGAATTCGAACTTGGTGTCCGCAATGATGATTCCCCTGGTGATCGCAAAATCCGCCGCCTCCGTGTATAGGGCAAGTGCCTTGTTCCGCACTTGTGCAGCCAGATCCCTGCCCACCAGACGCTCCACTTCCGGAAAGGAGATATTTTCGTCATGCGCCCCCTGCGCAGCCTTGGTCGATGGTGTAAAAATCGCGCCATCCGGCAGTTTCGAGGCTTCACGCAGCCCAGCCGGAAGCGTAATGCCGCAGATCGCGCCGGTAGTTTTGTAGTCCTTCCATCCCGATCCCGCTACGTAACCGCGCACGATGGCTTCGATAGGCAGCGGCTTCAACCGCTTCACCACAAACGCGCGGCCGGACACTTGTTCGCGTTCGCTCTGCGCCACGACCGATTCGGGGGGTATGCCGGTGAGATGATTGGGAATGATGTGAGCCAGTTTCTCGAACCAGAAACTGGATAGCGACGTCAGCAATTTGCCTTTACCCGGAACCGGTGTCGGCAGAATCACGTCGAATGCGGAAAGACGGTCCGTCTGAACGATCAAAAGCTTGCCGTCATCCACTTCGTAGATATCGCGCACCTTGCCCCGATGCAGGAGCGGCACGCTTCGCAGGGTCGTTTCAAACAGTGCGGCGCCGTCATTCATTGCCATTTCCATGCATGCTATTGCGCTAGCGCCCAGCCGGCTGAAGCGACTGCTTGATTTCCAGCGCAAGCCGCAACGCGGCTTCGGTGGTTTCATCGAGGACCGTATAGTGCCCCATTTTGCGTCCGGGGCGCGCTTCGAGCTTGCCGTACAGATGCAATTTGACATTGGGATGCCGTAGAACTTTTTCCCACTCCGGCTCTCCCTGACGCCACAGATCGCCAAGCAGATTGACCATCACCGCCGCACCCCGCATTTCGGTGCTTCCGGGTGGCATGCCGCAGAGTATGCGTACCTGCTGTTCGAATTGAGAGGTGATGCAGGCATCGATGGTGTAGTGACCGCTATTGTGCGGGCGAGGCGCAACTTCATTGACGAGCAGTTCCCCCCCGGCGAGCACGAAAAACTCGACGCATAATATACCCCGGTAATTAAGCCTCTCCGCGACCTGTGCCGCGATTTTACGTGCGCTTTGAATAATCTCGGGTGACACCCTGGCAGGAATGATGCTGACGTCGAGGATACCCTGGCGATGCTGATTCTCCGGCACAGGATAGGTAACCGCCTGGCCATCGGAAGTACGCCCCACAATGACGGATATCTCGCTTTCCAGCGGCATCAGTTTTTCCAGGACGCAGAGCTCCCGATTCATGCCGATAAATGCGCTCTCCAGCTCCGCCGCGTTATTCACGAGCACCTGACCCTTGCCGTCATAGCCAAGCCGGCTCACCTTGAGAATTCCGGGAAACAGGCTCGGCAGTTGTTCCGGATGCGCTTGTGGCGCGGCGCCATCCAGGCTATGTAAACTATCCGGATTGTGAATCACCCTGTACGGTGCGACGGCGAACCCGTTGGCGGTCAGAAACCTTTTTTCGAGTATGCGGTTCTGCGCAATCGCGACGCTGCTCGACGCGGGACTGACGACACAGTATTCAGCCAGTGTCCGGAGCACTTCGGCCGGTACATTTTCGAATTCCGTCGTGATCCCGGCGCTGGTGGACCCCAACTCACGCAATGCATCACTGTCGAGATAATCGGCGCATAAATGCCGGTCGGCCACACCGCTTGAAGGGCAATCGGCGGCCGGATCGAGCACGGTGACGCGATAGCCCATGCTTTGCGCCGCCATGATGAACATGCGGCCGAGCTGGCCACCACCCAGGAGCCCCAGCATCGCGCCTGGCAGGATGCTCATAATTCAGGCAGTGTCATCGCCGCAACCGCCGCTCGCTGGGCGTTGCGAAATTCGGCCAGACGCCGGGCAAGTCCGGCATCCTCAACCGCCAGCAGGGCAACCGCAAACAGCCCGGCGTTGGCTGCACCCGCTTCGCCGATGGCAAACGTCGCGACCGGAACGCCTTTGGGCATTTGAACGATGGATAGAAGCGAGTCAAGACCTTGAAGCTGCCGGGAAATCACCGGTACGCCCAGCACCGGAAGGACAGTTTTTGCGGCAATCATGCCCGGGAGGTGCGCCGCGCCGCCCGCACCGGCGATAATACATTTGAGTCCGCGATCGACAGCGGTTTCGGCGTATTCGAACATGCGATCCGGGGTGCGATGGGCGGAGATCACCTCAGCTTTGCAGGACACGTTAAAGTCCTTCAATACCACCGCTGCATGCTTCATGATTTCCCAATCGCTGTTGCTGCCCATAACGATGCCAACCACGGGTTTTTCCATCTATCGCACCTTTATACCCATATCTCGTTGATTCTTGCTGCAATACTGTTACCCGTTGCCGGCCCCTGCATATTATGCAATGGGGCGCAGACTTTTGCCGTACCTGTTTTATCCGGAGTTTTAAATTGGAGTTCTAAGTTCTAAATAGGCAGAGGCGCTCAGGCGCCTGGCCGTTCTCAGTCGCGAAGATGATTGTTATGAGGCGCGGATTCGCCCAGTTCCTCCATATCTTCCAGATAAGGATAGCGCACGTGTCCATAGCGGATGACCAATACGGCCACGGCGATAAGCACGATCGAAGCAGACACGCCGAGCAACCGGAAATTATCCATTTCCTTGATGTCCACGATCACGTAGCGCGCCATGGCCACCATTGCGATGTAAAGAGGAAACCGTACCGGTAGCTTGCCAGACTCGAAATAGAGTCCAACCATGGTCAGGATCTCCAGGTAGAGAAACATCAACAGCAAGTCCGCCAATGTGACTCTGGCGGCGTTGATCATCGACATGGTTTCCTGATAGCCGGCAAAGATCGTGGCAAGGGCGATAACGATGAGCCCGGCGCCTTCAAAGATATACAGAACTCGACGGGAATAATTCGCGGCGCGGGGATGCAGCACTTTGCTTTTTTTGTCTGAAATGATCGGGTGCCCTATATTACTTCTTTCTGATGACAGCTTGATTTCGGTTCAGGTTCTGGCAGCGATGCGGTGAGGCCTCGATGACGCACGTCCCCGCAGGCGTTTCTTTTCCAGCTTTCAGCCGCAAGCCTTCAATTTTAACAGCAGTTTCGCGTCAACCCATCCGCTGTCCAATGCGCTTCCCTCGAGCACGGTGAATGGCTGGGCGGGTTCACCCAGATCCGACAACACCAGCCTGGCGCCGCTGAAATTTTGCCGCCGGGTGTAATCGCTGACCGTCACCACGGTGTCGAGCCCCGCGGCTAGCGATGCTCTCACTCCATTTTCCGAATCTTCTACCGCGATGCATTGTTGCGCCGGCAACCCAAGCTGTTCAAGTGTCCAGTGGTAAATATCCGGTTCGGGCTTTTTACCCGGCACTATATCGCCGGCCCCGATGACGTCAAACCAGGAAAGAGAATCTTCCCCCAATGTGGACTTCAACAGTGCGGTTACATTTTCTTCCGTCGTCGTGGTTGCAATGGCAATTTTTATGTCTGCATCGCGCAAATCCCCGATCAGTCGCGCAACCCCCGGACGGAGCGGGATTTCCCCGCGTTCAAGCAAGCTCACATAATGCTTCGTTTTAATCTTGTGCAAACTGGCGATCCAGGCATCCAGGCCGTCGCGGCCCATACGATCCATGCCGGCTGGCGCATAGTTGTTCATGTAATGAAGAATACGCTCTTTTCCGCCGGTGATCTTCAGCAGCTCGCCATACAGATCGACATCCCAGTCCCAGTCCAGGCCGAGTTCCCTGAATGCGGCATTGAAGGCAACGCGATGACCGTCCCGTTCGGTATCGGCCAGTGTGCCATCCACGTCAAACAGTACAGCGCGAAGCGGGTTACTTCCATTACCCATAAACAGCCTCATTTGTAGAATTCTTGAGTACATCGGTACCATCGATATAGCTCGCCCGGCGCAGCCGGTCCGCAACAGCTATCCACCCCGGTTCATCAGGGGGCGCTTCGATCAGCAGACAATCAAAGCCCTCATGGTCGAGCCGGCGCAAGGTCGCATACAGCAAGCGGCCGTAGTTTTCCGGTTCCGGCGGCATGGGAAAGTGAAAGATGGCGCTTTTTTTCCCATGATTCAGTTCCGCGGCGCATGGGGCCGACCACGTCACGAGCGCCAGATGCAATCCTCTTTCTTCCAGTTCGAGAGCGCGGCGCGGCAAATATTCGGAAGACAGAAGTTCGAGAGGGGTGGACGGAGCATAATGCGAGGCAAGAGCGCCCGGCACGCGCAACGTGCGATCCGCCTTTTTCGCCAGGACAACCTTTCCGTCCAGCACCTCCGCCAACGCCGCCAGGGAGATTCCGCCCGGCCTCAATATAACGGCCCTGCTGTCCTTTTCGGTACCCTTCCGGATATGCGGGCCTTCAAACCCCACAATGGTACTCTCCAGTCCGACCTCGCACGGTCCTCCATCCAGGATCATGTCCACACTATCACCCAGTTCCTCGCGCACGTGTGCCGCGGTTGTGGGGCTCACGTGGCCGAACCGGTTGGCCGATGGAGCGGCAAGCGCCCCCTCGGGGCCCAGCGCATCGAGGAGGGCAAGCGCGACGGGGTGGGCTGGCACCCGCAGGCCGACCGTACCCTGCCCCCCCGTTACGTTTTCCGGGATGCGGTGGCTGCGCGGCAGTATCAATGTGAGCGGACCCGGCCAGAAATGCTCGGCCAGCCGCCAGGCTTGTTCCGGCACGTCTTCAGCCCAGTATCGCAGTTTCGAAGAGTCCGCCACATGCACGATGAGAGGATGATCGCTGGGGCGCCCCTTGATTTCGAATATGCGTTGAACGGCGGAAGGATTGCAGACCTCCGCCCCAAGCCCATAAACTGTTTCGGTGGGAAAGGCTACCACGCCGCCCTTCTTTAGCAGGGCACTGGCGGCAGCAATCCGGCCGTGCATGTCCGATACGGTCATGAACGTATCATCCTGGCCGAAAGCACGGCGTGATCGGAAATTTTCGACCAGGGTTTCCCCTGATGCACCTCCGTCTTTTGCACTTGAAAACCGCGTATGTAGATACGATCGAGGCGGAACAGCGGCAATACGGAGGGAAAACTGCGCGCCGCCCTGCCGTCAGTCAACTCGAAAGCCTCCATCAGTTTAAGCCGTTCAACCAGGGTCCGGCTTGCCATTTCGCGCCAATCGTTGAAATCTCCGGCGATGACGAGCGGCGCATGTGGCGGGACCAATTGCTCGATGTGCTGCTCCAGTGCCTGCAATTGCTGCGATTGCCCGCGCCTGAACAACCCCAGGTGAACACAAATGCAGTGCAGCTTTTCGGTCCACCCCGGAATGGCGATTTCGCAATGGAGCAGCCCGCGGCTCTCG
>DASVYI010000380.1:0-5605 GCA_036392275.1 Nitrosospira sp.
AGACGTATTACCGCGTTATGTGGCATTGCTCGAAGAACAGGCGAGCCGGGCGGAAGGAACGAAAAGGGACGGAGGGAACCAAGGAGACGAAGCGGGCAGCACGGGTGGAACAGGCGCCGACGAAGTAAGAAGCAGGAAACGCGCGTGACCGCACGCTGATCGAAGGCCCCTGCACATATTGCTGCAGACACGAGCGGCAAAACAGCCACCGGCCCAACCCCCACCCTACTGCGCACATCTCATTGAGCGGAATCCGAGACTTGGAGACGAGATCTTCCCCCGAGATCCATTTCGGCGGCCCCGATCAGCCTCCCGGCCACCTGCGCGATGTCCTCGCCGCGCATATCCAGGCCGTCCCCCCCGGCGGCTCCATCGACTGGGTGACGTACTATTTCCGCGACCTGCGCCTGGCCGAAGCGCTCGTTCAGGCGCGCAAACGCGGCGTCAGTGTCACCCTGAGCCTGGAAGGCAGACCGCGCATTCCCCACGCCAACGACGCGGTGATTGCCATGCTTTCGGGACCCGGCGGGCTGGGCGATGCGTTGCGCATCGTGTCGATCCCCGGTATTCCGTCCCCTCCGGCGAAGTCGTGGAAGCCTCAATTACACGAAAAACTCTACTGTTTCTCGCACCCGAAACCCGTTGCCTTTATCGGCTCGTTCAACCCATCGGGAAACATGCCAAACGAGGACCCCGGGATCATCCGGGAAATAGGCGATCAGGACCGCGGTTACAACGCGCTGATCGGTCTGGGGGATCCGGTACTGGTCGAAGGACTGGTGAAACACGCTAGACGGCTTCACCAGACGCCCCCGGGCCTCTTTTACCGGTTCGCCGCCGACGCAAGCCGGGATATTCATGGCGGAGATACAACGATCCATTTCTGGCCCAGGGTGCGACCGCATCCCGTCGTGCAATTCCTAAGTCAGGTTAATAGCGGCGCCCATGTCCGTGTCGCCGCGTCGCATATCCGGATGGAAAGCGCGGTCGACGTCATGATGGGCCTCGCCAGGCGCGGCGCGACGCTGGAAATATTTGCGGAAGCTACGGTCAGGCGTGTCACCCCAAAGGTGGAACGGCGGCTGGCCTCCGCCGGCATCCGCTTCAGGCGCATCCGGAATCCCGAGCAGCTCCCCATGCATCTCAAATTCGTACTGATCGAGGATGGCGACCGCGTGTGGTCCATTTTCGGGAGCTTCAACTGGACTAAACCGTCATTCTGGCTCAACCATGAAATTGCCGCCATCTCGAGCGACCCCGTGATTTTTCAGGCTTTTGCAGGCCGCTGGGAACTGCTGGGAAAGAAAGGAAGCTGATGAGGAAGGATTGCGCCGTATTTAGCTCAGCGCAGAAAATCCTGATCCCCGTGGAAAATAGGTGGAGTTTCGTCCAGCCAGCCATGACCGGTTTTGGGTAAGAGTGTTCATAACGCCGTCCATCCCCCATCGATGACCAAATTTGCGCCTGTCATATAACTGGAAGCATCCGAGGCCAGGAAAATGATCGCTCCCCGGTATTCGTTTTTTTCCGACATGCGCCCGAGGATCGTTCGCGAGGAATAGTTGGACACAAATTCATCGTCATGCTGATTCCAGACCCCACTGGGTGTGAGCATGTTTACGCGGATGGACGTGTTCATGTAATACGCAGCCAGAAATTTCGTCAATCCCAGCAGACCTGCCTTGCACACTGAATACACCGCAGGCTTATAGGTCTGCTTCTCCTGGCCCGCCTTTTTGTAGATACGCTGGTCCGGCCCCACGAGGCCGTAATTGGATCCCAGAAAAATGATGGATCCTTTACCGGTTTTTTCCATCACCCTGCATGTGGCCTGCGCGAGCAGGAAAGCGCCAGTCAAATTGACATCGAGCGACGGCTGCCAAAGCTCTCGCGGAAACTCCGTGAATTTTGAAAAACGCGACGTGTCGGAACCCTGTTCAAATTTCGGATCGATCGCGGCGCTGTGGATCACGGCATCGATCCGGTTGAATTGCATTTCACATAATTGCGCAATGGACCGGCAGGAATCCGTGTCGGTCACATCCAGGACCTGGGTCCAGGTTTGCGTGCCAGGATGGGCAGACGCCAGTTCACTTTTCAGCGATTCAAGCTTGCCGCTGTCCAGATCACCCAATATCAGATGCGCGCCGGCGGAGGCGGCCGCGAGCGCGAATTCCTTTCCGAGGAGGCCGGTCGCGCCGCTGATGAGCACCACGCGGCCAGTGAGATCAAAGGGCGTACCTTTGTAAGCGTGATTCATAGCATGACCTGCTGATGGGTTTGAAGAGATTTTTTTACCGCCAGCGCCGTGTTCAGCACGTCGATACCATCCTGTAAAGTGACGCGGGGAGTCGACCCCCGGGAGAAACCCTCGATGAATTCTTTCATCATGGCCAGGAACAGCTCATTGCGGTCCCAGGCTGGCGCCAATTCCAGTTCATCCAGGATTTGCCCGTTTTGCTTGAGGGTGGTGAGGCGAGCAGGATAATCCCAATCGGCGATGCCCTTTTCGGCAACGATATTCATGTGGCGGACAGGCGGCTTTCGCCAATAATCCATCCGGAGCTGAACACAGATGTCCCGCTCGGTTTCGAACGTGATGAGGGCGGTATCCTCCGCCGTGATTTCCAGAGACGTTCGATGGCCCCCGACGGCAAAAACGCTCCTGGGTTTTCCAAAAAGCCAATGCAGGTAGTCCAGTTCATGGATGAGCGTCAGCACGACGCCCCCGCCCTGATCCGCGCGGGCCGCGTAGCTCTGCCGGTAATCTTCCCAGGGGTGCCAGCCGGGTAAATATTCTCCCAGGTCCACCTGCACCGAATAGATCTTTCCGAGTTTATCCTGATTGATCCATTCCTCGATTCTCCGCAACCCCGGATGCATCCGGAGCTGGCATCCCACCAAAACCTGCGGTCCGCCGGGGGAGAGGAAAGGAGTCAGTTCGGATAGGCGGTCTTTTTCGTGCGCGATGGGTTTTTCGACATAAACGTGCGACCCAGCCTTGAGAGCCTTGATGAGCGTTTCCAGATGAAGAGAGGTAGGATTGGCCACCACCACGAGATCGAATTTCTGGCTGAGCGCGCGGTCGAGATCCCGAAAGACGGGAATGTCTTTCGGGACCATCTCTGCAGGGGGCGGAAGGTTCCGCGTCCGCACCACTCCAAGTTCGCGAACCCCGAGCGCATGCAGATTGTTGAGATGCCTCAAGCCAATCGACCCAAGGCCAACCACCAGGGCTTTCAAAGCTTTCAAATGGCGCTTCCCCGCCTTTCCATCAGGAACTCGGCCAGTTGAAACGAGGATTCATCGTCGATATCGATGGAATCCTTGCTGTCGATCTTGAGTGGCAGGATGTGCGCGCCGGTAAGGGAATTTTTTTCCAGAATGGTGCGGGTGCGAATCAGATCCAGATAGCCGATTTGCCAATAGACCTTGGGCAAGCTTTGCCGCGGCTCGTTGAAAGGTTCGGGAATACCGGGAATGCTCAACAGGGGCCGCATGAAACCGTCCTCCGCGATGGTCCACATCTTGTAGGGATTTTGTCCGGGCTCGATGACGCCTCGGACCGAATCGGCCGCCGGATTCTTTTCCAGGAGCTCGACGGCTTCTTCTATTTTCGAAACGCTGCGGGACGGAGAAGTGGGACGGAATTGAAAAATGGCATCGGGAATTGGAACCCGATTTTGTTCCAGCCATCCAAGAAAATGACGAAATACCGGCAGGTCCCGCGTGTCGTCCTGCGCGAACTCGGCAGGCCGCAGAAAGGGTACCTCGGCACCGGCATTTCTCGCGACCTCGGCAATGGTTTCCGAGTCGGTGCTGACAAAGGTTCTCTGAATGGAAGGACACTTGAGGGAAATCTCAATCGAATGGACGATGAGGGGTTTTCCCCGTAACAGCCGGATATTTTTTTGGGGTACGGCTTTTGATCCTCCCCGTGCGGGAATGAGCGAATAAATCAACATTGGCTATGCGGTGGTGCTTCAAATGCGGTGGTTACTTCAATTGCAATTCGGCGGGCTCGACGGTCCGGTTTTGGTGCCGAAATGATGCGCTTGGGGTAGGTCGCTGTCAAGCTGGCGCGGAATCCATGCGAACTCTCAATGGCTGCCTGCGCAGCCCAATATCCTGGCGATTGTTACCCCATCAAATTCCTCTGCAATCTAAATGGTGACCTTGAACCCGCAGCAATGCGATAATAATGTGCTTTAATACTCCTCGGTCGAAGATCCGGAAGAAGAAATATGCGAAATTCCGCGTCAACGCTCATCATTCCCGTTGAAAATCAGGTTCGCGAGCTGGACGCGAAACTCCTGCTGTCCTGCGTGGCGGCGGAGCGCGGTTTTCCGGTTGTCATCGGTTCGCGCGCATTCGTCCATTTCGAGGTCGCGTCGCTTCCACGGGGTGTGTACCTGGCGAAAAGCATGCGCAGCCTGAGCAATTCGATGTTCAGGATTCTTCGCATGCTCGGGCACGAGATTGTCGCATGGGAGGAAGAGGCGCTGGTTCATCCGCCGGCCGACACGTATTTCACGCTGCGGCTGTCTCCTTCCACGATCAGGAATGTCTCGCATATTTTTGCCTGGGGCCAGGAAAACGTCGATTTGCTCCAGCAATATCCGCAACTCCCGGCAGGCATGCCCATCCACGTTACCGGGAATCCGCGAGGCGATATTCTGCGGCCCGAAATGCGCGCCTACTTTGAGGCAGAGGTGGAGAAGCTGCGCAGCCTTTACGGGGATTTCATTCTCGTCAATACCAATTTCACAGACGTCAATCCCTTCATCCCGAACATCGGTCTGTTCGTCCCGGCGAAAGACGGCGAAAAAAAATCCCGGCGCGGGCAAGCCGGAATAGGCATGAGCGACGAATTCGCCGAGGGGCTGTGGCATCACAAGCAAGCGATACTAGAAGATTTCAAGCAGCTCATCCCAGCCCTGGAGCGGGCATTTCCCGATGTCACCATTGTCGTGCGGCCGCATCCAAGCGAAAATTTCAAGGTATATGACGACATTGCTGCCCAATGCCAGCGCGTGAAGGTCACCAACGAAGGAAATGTCATTCCCTGGCTTCTGGCCTCAAAAACGATGGTACACAACGGCTGCACGACCGGGCTGGAAGCCTACGCGCTGGGGGTGCCCGCCATTTCCTACCTCGCTACCTTCAATGAATACTACGACTACGATTTTCAGGGTCTGCCCACCAAATTAAGCTATCAGTCTTTCAATTTCGAGGAATTGGAGGATACCCTGACCCGGATTCTCAAGGGTGACCTGGGCGCACCGGGGGGTGAGGCACGGCAAACACTGGTCGATTACTATCTGTCGGCGCAAAGCGGGCGTCTGGCTTGCGAGCGTATCATCGATGTTCTGGAAGAAAGCGGCTATGGCGACAACCCGCCGCCCGCCAGACCTTTCGGCACGTATGCTCAGGGTTGGGCGTATACCAAGGTCAAGGCGGCGCTCACAAATCTGAACATGCGCCGCCCTGGACCCAACCGGCTTTCCTACCATGATCACCGTTTTCCCGAGATTTCGGTGGCGCAGATCGAGCAGAAAATCGCGCGGTTTGGCCGTTTATTGAATCGTTTCAATACCATCCGGGT
>DASVYI010000381.1:0-5884 GCA_036392275.1 Nitrosospira sp.
GTCGGAACTACTTTTTCCGAAGACATTGTTATCCGAACTTTTCAACCATGACTGGCTTGCAAAACCATGAATTTGCAGGTTTTGAGGCAGATTTTGCGGAATTGGCAGTTTCTGCCCGTACGCCGAAAAACCCCATAGGAGGGCCGGCATGGCGATCAGCCCAGTCATCCGCGAAAAGCGAACACGCGAGCGGCTATTTGATCTGGAGCACATTGACTCTGCTATCCGCTTTGGATTTGGTTAAATAGCCGATTGCCCCCGGCGTGCTGGCAACCCGGGCGAGCATTTCCTCGGGTGAACTCACCGTGTCCGGGGCTTGGCCAGTACCGGAAAATACCAGCCGGTCCCAGGCCAAACGCAACTGGTACGGGAAAACGTTCAGCTTCTCCTTGGAAAAAGTGGCATGCAATGGCGTATCATCGGGCATCACGAACACCCGGATGGCCGTACCGTCCGGCCAGGTTTGAAGGCGCATGCCAAAAATGGCGCGCAGGGAACTCTTGGATAGCGTTTTTTCGGTAACGCTGTGATTGGCTATAACCTCGTAGGGCTCAGTCGCCCACGCAATATGCGTGGCAAAAAACATGCTGAGCAACAGGCATATCGAGAAAAGGTAGCGGCCAGAATTTATACTAATCTTCACAGTGCTGTTTTTCTGGCATTTCCGAGAACGCGGGACCGGGTTGGAGTGAAGATGCTGAGTAAAAAACTGATTGGGTGACAATAATTAGGTGTACAACGCCATGGGAACAGCTGCTTGCTCCGAAGGATTTTATTCCATGGTTTAAGCTATTCCGTGTTGTACCAGTGGAGTTTCACGCAGACATTCAGCCGCGCCTGGCTGGACTCTGCCATAATCGGTTACCAACTCCCAAAACTGGTTGTGATTTTTATGCATCCTGTCCAACATTTGAACCAGATCGGCGTAATAGGGGCGGCGTAAACCGTGGTGATCGATTATTGGTCCAACAGGGTCGAGCTGTAGTCCATAGAGCCCCAATAATCTATTCAAGGCGGGTTCCATAACGGATAGCCAGTGATTGATATTATGTTCCACCGACATGCGGATAATGCCAACAGCAAGCGCCAGCATGGGATGAGGGAAGCGCCGTTGAATCGTTGGTGACCATTTTTCGACGAGCATTCCATTTTCCAAGGCATGGAGTAGCTCATCCCTGCGACGGCTGAACCGGCGTACAACGACCAGACGCGATATCTCTGCGGTGCATTGTCGCGGCAATTTGCGGGTGTCTATGAGTGCCGGATCAAATCGCATGTGCCGCTCGGTAGGGAACAGCTTATATGGATCGGCCGGATCCGGCAGAATCAGGCGTGCAGTTCCGACAAATTTATCCGATGGGCGATGCCGCAGAAGAATGTGGGACGAGTGGCGGTCATAGTCGTCGCTTTCCATTTTCTCGGGATAACTGGAGGCATGGAAACCGGGGGCACGTTGCTCAATACAAAGGACCTGGTAACGAAGGTGAAAAACTTCACATAACAATTCCGAAGAATTGACGTCGATAATTTCAAAGTATTCGTTAAAAGCGGCAACCACGTCATTCATCAAAATGGACTCAAATAACCCTAACGGAAATCCGCGAATATCAAAATCGCTTCGCGGAAAAAATCCTGTCAGTTGCATACAGCCTCTCCTGTCCATGCGCTTTTCGTTGCTATCCCAATCGCGTGGTTCCGGATGGAAGCATCTGGCAGGTATTGCCAACGACCGGTTGCAGGATAACCCGGCGCAAAACCTTTCAGTCCAAGAGAAAGCAGGGAATTATCCGTGCGTTTTAGGAAATGGCTGAGCGTTAGCACCGTCGCGCTCATGCAGCGTTTGGCAATATAAGTTTGCCTTACGTGACAATACGAGCTGGGCCGGCAGAAGATTGGGTATTTAACGGCGGAAATCTGCTTCACTTTATCGGGACGCGCATTTATACAGATTCGATTACCCGTTTCTGCTCTTTGGCTAGGTTTGTTTTACTGCAACAGTCTGAGGGATATTCGGCGGTTCGCCGTAGACCTTCGGGTCAAACGGACTTTGTTATGAGACCATGGATGTGAATTCATGGGTAGCTGTAAGATTTTACAGCTAGGAATTGCAGGAATTGCCGTCAGACGGCAACCGCGGCTGATTCAAGGAGACCAGGGAGGCGGTTCTTGAGCGGATTTCATGCAAACAACATTACACGTCGGCTCATCTCTGCCGTATGTCCGAGTAGGGTTTATCCGAAGCGAGACAGGCTGGCTGCTATAATTGAAACGTCAAACGTCCGGAAGAGTGGCAGAAGAGTGATCATGGGCAGACATTTCCTGTTCTGCCATTTTGAGAGCCGCGCTGAAAGTTTAGCAGAAACTAGAAACGATTTAGAGGCTATGGGATGTCAAGATCTGATGGGAACGTGGTGAATCATGGTGCCCAGAAGAGGACTCGAACCTCCACAGTGTTGCCACCGCTAGGACCTGAACCTAGTGCGTCTACCAATTCCGCCATCTGGGCAATGGGGATGCTTGTCCGGCATTGGGACAGAGGCGCAATTTTATAGGAAACCATTGCTTTGTCAATCAAGAAGAAACGTAAACTCCGGGACCTCGATCCCTATCTTCAGCGCGAGAAAGACCGTTACAGCCACGCACTGCCAAGCCGGGAATTCATACTTCAAATTCTGAAAGAACAGGGAATTCCCATCAATGAAACGGTGCTGCGTGATCTGCTTCAAATCACCGGGGAAGAAAACGAAATTTTCGACCGCCGCCTTTCCGCGATGTTACGCGAAGGCCAGATCATGCGTAACCGTAAGGGTGATATCTGCGTTGTCGAAAAGCTCGATCTCATCAAGGGCAGGGTTCTGGGACACGCGGATGGCTTCGGCTTTCTAATCCCGGATGACGGTAGTCCCGATCTGTTTCTGAGCGCCAAGGAAATGTACAAGGTGCTGCATGGCGATCACGTCATGGTGCGTGAAACGGGGATGGACCGGCGCGGCCGCAGGGAAGGCACGATCGTTGAAGTGCTCGAGCGCGGTGTGGCGCAGCTGGTCGGAAGGCTTCATGCCGATCATGGAATTCTGTTTGTCGAGGCGGAGAACAAGCGCATAAGCCAGGACATCCTGATACCCAGGGAAGAGTCCATGGGCGCCAAGGCGGGCCAGGTCGTAACGGTTGAAATCATCCAGCAACCCAGCAAACATGCGCAACCGATCGGTCGCATCATCGAGGTGGTCGGTGATTACACGGCGCCGGGAATGGAGATTGAAATTGCGCTGCGCAAACATGACCTGCCGCATCAGTTTTCCCCGGAGGTGGAAAAACTGTCGGCGAAGCTCCCCGCCACTGTCCGGAAGAGTGATTTAAAAAAAAGGGAGGATATCCGTGATTTTCCGCTTGTGACCATAGACGGGGAAACGGCGCGAGACTTCGACGACGCGGTGTACTGCGAGCGTGACGGGAAGGGATACAAACTCTATGTTGCAATCGCTGACGTCAGTCATTATGTAAACCCTCTCGATGCGCTCGACCGGGAGGCGTTCAATCGCGGCAACTCGGTTTACTTTCCGCGGCGCGTCATCCCCATGTTGCCGGAAGCGCTTTCCAACGGGTTGTGTTCGCTTAATCCGCAAGTGGACCGTCTATGCATGGCATGCGAGATGAGTCTCGATGACGCCGGCAATTTTCTGGATTACCGGTTTTTTCCGGCGGTGATGCATTCCCATGCCCGGCTTACCTATACCAAGGTGGCTGCGATGCTGGGCAATTCCAAAGGTGAGGACGCCAGGCAATACGAAAGCCTTCTTCCTCATATCCAGCTCCTTCATAAATTGTTCAAGGTACTGCTGAAGGTCAGAAAGAAGCGCGGAGCCATCGATTTCGAGACTGTTGAAACCCAGATGATTTTCAACGATCAGGGGAAAATCGAGCGCATCCTTCCGGTAAAGCGCAACGATGCCCACCGTTTGATCGAAGAATGCATGCTGGCGGCTAACGTCTGCGCATCGGACTTCCTGCAGAAGCACAAGCAACCCACGCTCTATCGCATCCATGAAGGCCCCACGTCGGACAAGCTGGTTGCCTTACGCGATTTTCTCAAGGAGTTCGGTGTGCAGCTGGGCGGGGGAAACCAGCCCAGCGCCAAGGACTACGCCAGAACATTGACCAAAATCAAGGACCGGCCCGATGCGCAGCTATTGCAGACGGTGATGCTGCGATCCTTGAGCCAAGCGGTTTATAGCCCCGATAACGTCGGCCATTTTGGACTTGCCTACGAATCCTATACTCATTTCACATCCCCTATCAGACGTTACCCCGATCTGCTGGTTCATCGCGCGATCAAGGCGGTACTGAACGGTACAGTATATTCTCCCGGAAACTGGCATGAACTGGGCGACCACTGCTCACAGACAGAACGTCGCGCGGATGATGCCAGCCGCGATGTGGAGTCCTGGCTCAAATGCTATTACATGCAGGACAAAATCGGCGAAGACTTCGATGGCGTCATCAGCGGCGTAACCGGTTTCGGGCTTTTTGTGGCGCTGGACGGGATTTATGTGGAAGGGCTGGTTCATATTTCGGAGTTGCCCAGCGATTATTTCCATTTCGATGCCGCGAAGCACATGCTGCTGGGTGAGCGCAGCGGCAGGCGCTACCGTCTCGGCGACCGTATCAGGGTCACGCTGGTCCGCGTCGACCTGGAAGCCAGCAAAATCGATTTCATGCTGGCGGCGGATAGCGGCAAATAAATATATACGACGAAATATACACGAAGCTCAGGATGTCCAGCAGCCGTCTCATATTCGGGTTTCACGCAATCGTGAGCCGCTTGCGGCAGAACCCGGCCAGCATCAAGGAGATCTTTCTTGATGCGACCCGTCACGACCAGCGCGCGCGCGATCTATCGAAACTTGCGGAAGCGCAGGGGGTCCGCTTGATCCCGTGCGATGGAACAAGGCTGGCGGGCATGGCTGTCGGCGTGCGCCATCAAGGCGTGGCGGCAAATATCGATCCATCCCGCAGCCATATAGACATAGGGGATGTGCTCGATACGCTTATCGAGCCGGCACTGCTTCTGGTACTCGACGGCATACAGGATCCCCATAATCTGGGCGCATGCCTGCGCGTTGCGGATGCTTTTGGCGTTCACGCCGTGATCGCGCCGAAAGACCGTGCCGTTGGGCTTACCGCCACCGTGCATAAAGTCGCGAGCGGCGCCGCCGATGCGGTGCCGTATATCCCGGTGACCAATCTCGCCCGTACCTTGCGGGAATTGAAACTGCGCGGCATTGCGGTAATTGGGGCGGCCGCCGATGCGGACAGCGATCTTCATTCCGCCGTGCTCGAGGGTCCTGTCGCCTGGGTACTGGGCGCGGAGGGAAAAGGCATGCGGCGGCTGACCCGCGAGACATGCGATCGTCTTGTGTCCATCCCCATGCTGGGCAGCGTGGAGAGCCTCAACGTTTCGGTCAGCGCCGGAATATGCCTGTTTGAAACGCGGCGGCAGCGTTGCGCATTCGATAACCTCGGGAACCCACTGAATAACTCCTGACGGAGCGCGCTGCCTTAAGCCATTTTTCAAGCTCTCTCCCGCGCGCGGGCAGAGGAGTCGGGAGATGCGGCTGCTGATACAAATCCCAGCCTCGGTCGCTCGCCATGGAGCTTGTTCAGGGATTCCCTCGAGAAACAAGCGGCTTATTACCGGGGCCGATTGATATTTCCGTCCCGGTTCAGTATCATACCGTCCCTTCAACCGTGATCCGCCAGCTGAAGTATAGTTAGCAATCGACCCGGATCCGATTAAACCTTGCCTCACCGCGTCCGCATCGCGGGAGGCTCTACCCATAAGGAAAACTCTGCATGCGACATTACGAAATCGTTTTTATTGTTC
>DASVYI010000382.1:0-3191 GCA_036392275.1 Nitrosospira sp.
ATTATCGCGAGAATGAAATTCAATCGTAGGAAATTATTGCGGATTTTCAAGTTCCGGCCCGCTTCAGGAATTCCGGAATTCCGGATTACCTGGTTAATAGTGGGTCAACAGGGTAAGAGCCCTTTAAGATAAACTTGGGGCGCGAACTCAAGCAGTTGCGGTAGCGGGAATGAAATATCGACCTGAAGAACCTCATAACCCGACTCGGCATGAGCAAGAGGATCAGCTCGCTATTTTTGGTCTATACTGCATTTCATGAGACCAGACCAATTACTTTTGCGCTGCTACGCCGAACAGAAGCTGGGGCATTGGCAGGCATTCTGCCTTGATCTGGGTCTTGCAGCACAGGGCGAGAGTGAGGCCGAGGCATGCGGCAAGCTAAACACGATGACCGCCGAATATCTGCATGACGCGCTTGCCGGGGAAGACCGGCAATATGCCGAATATTTCCTGACTCGCAAAGCTCCTGCATCCCAGTGGGCGAAGTATTACCTCTATTTAGTAATGGAAGCTCTGCACGTCCGGTTCGGAGCGGACCGTATCCTGTTCAAGAAACTGATTCCCCTCGCCCCGAACACGGATATGAACGTATGAGGGAAAACCATCCCCCGCTTACCTGCGCACGCGTCAAACAGATCCTTGCCACCTTGGGATTCACACCGAGAACTCCGAAAGAAAATGGTCCCGAGCAGTGGGTAAAGACAGGATCGGGTTTTCGATTAAAGGTGACCCTGGATTGCCCGAAGACCACCTTTACCCCGGCCGTGATTCACTCGATCGCGAACCAGGCCGGCGTGACCGAAAGAGAGTTTTATGCGGCACTGCGTCCGCATAAACCGGCTGGTTCACCACAAACTGAACCGAAATAGATCAGTGACGGATCAGCCAGGGAGGACATCCGTTCGTTCCAGAAAAAGCGACAAGCTCTTGTTCGAGCCTTTTCGATGATTTTTTGCGTGTTCGCGCGATGCTCCAGTTCTTCAGGCAATCCGAAAGCTATAGAAGTTGCCTGCTCACGGCTTATCAATAACGCATTGGTACCCTTTTCTCTGGAATGACGATGACCCTTTCTATCGGTTTATCGGGCAGCCTGGAGTCAATCGAGATGCAGCTCCCAGCCCGACAGATGATTTCGCAGTTACTCGGACAGACTGAGACTGCATGAAACACCAAGATGGTGCCCGGAGCCGGAATCGAGCCGGCACGGGCGTTTAGGCCCGAGGGATTTTAAGTCGGGCTATGGGTTTGAGTGGCGGATTTTTTCTTTTTCCCAACCTTAGCGGCTTTTAACTGCTTACGAACGATATGACCCGGGTAGATATGACCGGTAACGGCGCGCCGCCCCAGGCCATTTTTCCATCCAAAGTTCAGAACTAGCCCCAGCTTTGCCCGAGGAGTCCCAGACCAACGACGAGAACAAGGAAGTACGTATCCCAAAATCCCGTCGTCGATAACTAATTAAAAATCAGTATCTTCCCGAACCGGAACTCGTTCCAGACGTGCTAGACCCTGGGGAAGAGCTCGATCCCATGCCTGTCGATTGCCCACTTGAGCCGGACCCTGGCTTCCTGGAAGAATCCGTTGATGAGCCTTTTTTACCGGGCATTCCCGGGCCGGTTGTAGGGCCTGCTGGGTTCCCTGCATTGCCTGCCTGTCCGGTTGACGATTGTCCCGACATGGACGACGCCTGGCCGGCTCCTGACATTGTTGCGCCCTGCCCAGACATTCCGCCACCAGGCGCTGCGCCACCACCCGCGGTTCCTGCACCTGCGCTACCGCCTGCGCTGCCCCCGGCAGCACCGCCTGCACCCGTGCCGCTTTGGGCATGAAGAGTACTGGCTATTCCGAAGACCATGCCGGCCAGGAGAATCGATCGAGATGTTTTCATTAAAAGCGAAGTATTTTTCATGATATGCCTCGTGTTAATCCAGCACTATTACTGGTTGAAATATCACGCTTGCCTCACAACGTTCCGCACGCTCGGAAAATAGACATTGGCGCATAAATTCAAGCTTTACACGTACTCTCTAGACCCCGAGCGCTACTGGAGAGGCTTCATCCATAAAAGAGCTCGAGGCAGGATCGCCTTCGAGCTCTTTTCCTTACACCATAAAACTACTTAGTTTTATGGCTTTGACTGCCGGCCTTGGCGTGCTGGTCGGACGATCCACCGCGGGCTGACGACGAAGAGTCACTTCCGTGCGATCCGCCTTGTCCCTGCCGCCCATGAGATGATTCCCCGCCTTTCCGGCCGGCTTCAGCATGTTGTTCAGAAGAGCCGCCACGGGTTGAAGAAGAAGAGCCTCCCGCATTACCACCCTGCCCGCCCGAACTGCTGCCTCCATGCGATTTGCTGCCAGCTTCCCGGGCTTCCTCTGAATCAAACTCATGCGCGGTTCCTTTCTCATGTGCAGCCTTTCCGCCTTTGCTGGCTATTTCCCGCTGCTTATCTTCATCCATGGAAGCAAAACCACGATTGGAACCGCTCTGCCTACTATCCTTTTCATTGTTTGAAGCCATCATAAATCTCCTTAATATAATTTCATATTTATCCCAGAAGCATAATCGAAAAAGTATTCGTATTTTGATCTTCTGGAAGGTGTATCTCATTTATTGGAATTACCACGAGAGATGGCCACATGCTACTTGGCAATTTAGCAGTGCTCTGTACGCTATCAAACAGTTGATTTAACAAGCTCTTCTGTATAAAAGCAAGTGTGAGTTATCGCACAGATGTGGGGAGTAATTTTGCTTTATCGTCAGCCTGCGCTATTGCATGACGGCGCGGCGTATTCATAATCAATATTACTGATGAGTAAATTCGCTTTTTTTAGTTATTTCAAGAATAGCTTCATCTTATGTAACGTCTAAGATACGCTCGTAAGTTTTAAACGAGCATATGGGCATTGAGCTTCAGTCAGACATCTCTCAGCCCTTTTGCTCAGCCAAAGAAAAAAATCCCGTGAGGCGAAGGAAGCAAATCATGGTGCCGTAAAAAATTAGAGGTCATTTCCGGAATATGTGCGTCAACGTACGGATTTAATAGCTTGACTGAAAGAGAGTATTCGGACGAGTTTGAAAAGACTCATTCCACACATCTCTTATACGTCCATTTCGATGAACGGAGGACATATGCCCCGAGGCGACAAGTCGTCCTATACGGACAAACAGAAGCGGCAGGCCCGTCATAT
>DASVYI010000383.1:0-6215 GCA_036392275.1 Nitrosospira sp.
GGGTACAGGTATCCTGCCAAAGCGGCTGATTTTTCAATACGGTACAGCTTCGGAGAAACGCATCCCATGCGGGCTGAATGTCGTCCTCGGTCCACCCCGTCAACGCGTTCCAATCGGCCGGCTTGAGCATCGCGGTGCGTACCGGTTCGGTCGGAACTGCGGAGGCAACCGGCTTTTCAGGCACCGCGCTCCTGACGGGCGAAGTCGAGACGGGCGGAGGGCTGACACAGGCATTGAGGAACAGCAACGCAGCAGCGGCAGCAAAACTTAATTGGTTTTTCATCGCAATTTGGTTAAAGTGGCATCTGGTAAATATACAGCAAGCTCAAAACTATGTGGGTATTAGCGCTGGAAGCAGCTGTCGCTCTGACATTACTGATCCTCATCGTATGGTGGACGAGGCCGCTGAAAAAAAGAGATGATGAACAGCAAGACAAAGATGACCAGAAAAAGGAGTAATGAACGCTACTCCAATTCGTGTCTGACCATGAAACTATGAGGCCCTCTGTTTTTTGACGGATGGCGGCCGGATGCGACGCGGGGCGCCTCGATCCATGCTGCCTATATAATCTTACCCGCTCATGCCGCCCCCACATAAATTCAGTGCGCCTTGGCAAGTAATTTGGCAAAATGCACACTTTGGAAAAATGGTTTTGCAGCAAGGGGAAACAACAGGGGAATAATAATGAAGTATAAAAGTTTTCAGGACTTCTGCGCCTCCACCGAGGAGCGTAATCCTGGTCAGTCCGAATATATGCAGGCCGTTGCCGAAGTCATGGAGAGCCTTTGGCCTTTTATCACGGAACATCGCCAATACGCCGAGCATGGCATTCTGGACCGCCTCACCGAACCGGAACGGATCATCATCTTCCGCGTGACCTGGATGGATGATCATGGGGAGGTAAAGGTCAACCGGGGTTACCGGATCCAGCACAGCTCGTCCATTGGTCCTTATAAAGGGGGTACCCGTTTTCATCCTTCGGTAAATCTCTCCATCCTCAAGTTTCTGGCGTTCGAACAAACTTTCAAGAATGCCCTGACCACGCTGCCCATGGGAGGTGGCAAAGGGGGCTCGGACTTCGATCCCAAGGGACGAACAACGGATGAAGTGATGCGTTTCTGCCAGGCTTATATGACTGAATTGTTTCGCCATATTGGTTCCGACACCGATGTGCCCGCTGGTGACATCGGGGTCGGCGGGCGGGAAGTCGGCTTCATGGCCGGTATGATGAAAAAACTGTCCAACCGTGCGGACTGTGTTTTTACCGGTAAGGGCTTGAGTTTTGGCGGCTCATTGATTCGTCCCGAAGCAACCGGTTACGGCACGGTATATTTCGCGGAGGAAATGCTCAAGCAATCTGGCCGCTCGCTCGACGGTCTGCGAGTTTCCGTTTCCGGCTCGGGAAATGTCGCGCAATACGCGATCGAGAAAGCGATGGCGCTGGGCGCAAAAGTCATCACCGTGTCGGATTCCAGCGGTACCGTGGTCGACGAAGAAGGCTTTACCAGCGAGAAACTGGCTGAACTGATGGATGTCAAGAATCATGAGCGTGCCCGAATAGGTGTGTACGCCGACCGGGTGAAGGCCACTTTCATTCCCGGTACCCGGCCATGGCACATTCCCGTGGATGTCGCGTTGCCTTGCGCGACGCAGAATGAACTCGATGACGGGGATGCGGCGAACTTGATCAAGAACGGCGTGATCTGCGTTGCGGAGGGTGCCAATATGCCCTCCACGGCAGAGGCCGTGAAACGCTTCGAACACCATGGCGTCCTTTTTGCCCCGGGTAAAGCCAGCAATGCCGGCGGAGTGGCGACCTCCGGCCTCGAAATGAGCCAGAATGCCATGCGCCTTTCCTGGCCTAAGGAAGAGGTGGATTCGAGATTGCTCGAAATCATGCAGGCCATCCACAAATCCTGCCTGAAATATGGCAAGCGCAAGGATGGGACGATCAGTTATGTCGATGGGGCGAATGTAGCAGGCTTCGTGAAGGTGGCGGACGCAATGATAGGTCAGGGAGTGATCTAGCAGCCTGTCAGGTTATACCAAATATACCAAGATTATCCTGCCCTCGCCGGGGTTTCAGCGGATCCAGACGGTCTTGATGTTAACGAATTCGCGAATGCCGTGGTAGGATAACTCTCTGCCAAACCCGGATGACTTGGTGCCTCCAAAAGGCAGACGCGGGTCGGATCTCACCATGCCGTTGACAAAGCAGCAACCGGCCTGAATTTGCCGTGCCAGTTTCTCCGCATTTTCAATATCCCGGGTCCAGATGCTGGAGCCAAGGCCGAAACGGGTATCGTTGGCAATACGGATGGCTTCGGCTTCATTTGCGGCGCGTATGATGGCCGCTACCGGTCCGAACAGTTCCTCGTGGTATGCCCGGGTTTTTGCCGTGACCCGATCGAGCACCGAGGGCGGATAAAACGCACCCGCGCCCGGTCCCGGTTCGCACCCCAGTATCGGTTGTGCACCCTGTGCGATCGAGTCTGTTACCTGCCGATGCAGGTTTTCCCGTAAATTCAGCCGGGCCATCGGACCGAGCTGGGTTGCTTCGCTCCTTGGATCGCCTACTTTCAATTCCGCCGCCTTCTTTGTAAACAGCGATACAAACTCATCGGCTATATCCGCAACGGGAATAAACCGCTTGGCTGCGATGCACGACTGTCCGCAATTCTGAAACCTCGATCTCACTGCGAAGCTGGCGGCGAGTTCCAGATCCGCATCGCCGAGTATGATAAACGCATCAGAGCCACCCAGTTCCAGCACACATTTCTTTAAATGCTGCCCCGCATGGGAGGCTATCGCACGCCCGGCTGCTTCCGAACCGGTGAGCGTTACGGCACGGACATGGTGACTCGCGATCGCTTCAGGCACATCGGCGGCTTCGATCATCAGCGTGGTGAAAAGATGTGGGGGAAATTCCGCGTCGCGAAACAATTGCTCCAGCGCGAGCGCGCATTGCGGAACATTCGACGCATGCTTCAGCACACAGCCATTTCCCGCCATCAGCGCGGGCGCGGCAAAACGGATGACCTGGAAAAACGGAAAATTCCAGGGCATCACACCCAGCAATATGCCGATTGGATCATAGCAGACGTAGCTCCTGCTGGCGTCGGTCTGTACCAGCTCGGTCTGCATGAAGTGCTCGGCATGCACCGCATAATAGTCGCAGGCCAGAGCGCACTTTTCCACCTCGGCCCGGCCCTCGCGCACCGGCTTTCCCATCTCCGCAGCCATGAGGCTGCCATATTCATTGACCCGGTCATGCAGCAGCACCGCGGCACGGTGCATGCGCTCCGCACGTTCGGTAAACGTTTTTTGCGCCCAGATCTGCTGCGCATTATCAGCCTCCTCCAAAGCTGCCGCAAGATGGCGGCTATCCCAACTGGTATAGGTTTTGAGTGTTTTGTTGGTTGCGGGGTTTAGACTGATGTACGGCATGGTGTGCTATTCTTACAGCAAAAACGGGGTTGAAGAACGGGCGGAAACGTTGGCTTGATCAATTCTCAAGGTGCATTTTTAATGTATAGCAGGTTATGAAAAGATTTTTTACAGGATTGTTTTTTGCGATGCATGCGGGGGTCTTGCTGGCCAGCCCCGAGGATGATTTCATGTCCATGAGGCAGGCGTTCCAGGCCGGGGATTCCGCCCGGGTAGCGTCATATGCCCGGCGTCTGCAGGGGCACCCGCTGGAACCGTATGCGGCGTATTACGTGCTCCGCCCGCAGCTGGGAGACCCGATTGCAAGCGAGGATGCGGTTAAGGTCTTTCTTTCCCGGTATCAGGACAGCCCGCTCGCCGACCGGCTCCAGGGCGAATGGCTGAAAGCGCTGGGGAAGACACAGCAATGGGATCTGTTTGCCGAAGCCTATCCGGCCCTGATCAACCGGGATACCGAACTCACGTGCTATTCGCTGGAACAACGGCTGGCCGCGGACGATACCGGCGCATTTAACGACGCGCGTCCTTTATGGTTCAGTGCCCGCGACCTGCCGGAAAGCTGTACGGCAGTATTCGATGCGCTCGTCACCGCTGAAGTGCTGACGGTGGAAGATGTATGGACGCGGCTGCGCCTGGCATTGGAAGCAGGCAATGTAGGGGTGGCAAAACGTATCAATCAATATTTGCCGGATAACCAGGCGCTCAATGTACGCAACCTGACCGCCGCCACGGAAAACCCCCTGCGTTATCTCGAAAAGCACCGGAATGAGGTCAAAACCCGCGCCGACCGCGAAATCGCCCTTTTTGCGATGCTCCGATTGGCCCGCAGCGGCCCTGATCAGGCACATGCCTATTGGCCCCGGTTACGCGAGCGATTTAGCGAAGCGGAGCATTCCTATTTCATGGCGCAGCTTGCAGACCAGGCGGCACGCAGGCTGAATCCCCGCGCGCTGAGCTGGTTCATGGAAGCGGCAGGCGGCGGCAAACCCGCCCGATTATCGGATACACAGCTTGGCTGGAAAACCCGTGCCGCGCTGCGCGCCGGCGACTGGGAGCTGGTGCTGGATACCATCGAGGCCATGTCTGCTCCGGAACAACAGGCGGGGGTATGGCGTTACTGGAAAGCGCGTGCCATGAAGGCGGGCGGCAGGTCCGTGGAAGCCAACGCCATTCTGGCCCCGTTAAGCGCCGAGCATAATTTTTATGGACAGTTGGCGGAAGAGGAACTGGGCGTGACGATTGGGGTCCCGGCTGAATCCCATAAAGCCACAGCCGAAGAAATCGCCGCGATCGGACGGCTGCCGGGAGTCCGGCGCGCGCTTGCCTTATACCGTCTGAATCTGCGTCCCGAGGCTGCACGCGAATGGGCCTGGGTAATACGTGATTTCGACGACCGGCGGCTGCTGGCGGCCGCCGAGGTCGCACGGCGCAATGGGATTTACGACCGTGCCATCCATACCGCGGACAAGACCGTGCAATATCATGACTTCAGTTTGCGTTTCCTTGCTCCCCATCGGGAAGCGCTGCGTGAGCTCTCGATGCAGCAGGAGCTCGATGAAGCGTGGGTATATGGCCTCATCCGCCAGGAAAGCCGCTTCGTGAGCGACGCAAAATCCAGCGCGGGGGCCATGGGTCTGATGCAATTGATGCCAGGTACCGCAAAATGGGTAGCGAAAAGATTGGGAATGAAGAAATATCAAAAGACGCTTGTCGAGGTGGACACCAACCTGACATTAGGGACATATTATCTCAAGCACGTTCTGACGCTATCCGATAACCAGCCCCTGCTGGCTTCCGCGGCTTACAACGCCGGACCCAGCCGGGCCTGGCAATGGCGCGGCGAAAAGCCGCTGGAAGGCGCGATCTATGCGGAAACCATTCCCTTCAATGAAACCCGGGATTACGTAAAAAAAGTCTTGAGCAACTCGATGTATTACGCCAGGACCTTCGGCCATAAGGTAACCTCGCTGAAACAGCGGCTTGGTATCGTGGCCTCTAAATCGAATGGTGAATCACTCCCCGAAGAGGAAAAATGAGCCGTGGAAATCGGTAATGTATGCATCTTCGGGGGAACTGGGTTCGTTGGTGGACATCTTGCAAACTTCCTTACGGCCCGGGACATCAACCTGCGTATTCCTACGCGGCGGCGCGAGCGCGCCAGGGCGCTCCTGGTTCTCCCGACAGTGGATGTCGTGCAGGCCAATGTCTATGACGATGCAGTGCTCGACCGGCTGGTGTCGGGGATGGACGCGGTCATCAATCTGGTTGGCATCCTCGGTGGCGACTTCAATGCCGCGCATGTGGAACTGCCGCGCAGGATCGTGGCGGCGTGCCAACGCAATGGGGTTGCGCGCCTGTTGCACATGAGCGCGCTGAAAGCCGGCCCCGGTCAGCCTAGTGCCTATTTGCGGACCAAGGGAGAGGGTGAGCGCATCGTGATGTCATCGAGGCTGGACTCCACGGTTTTCAGGCCATCCGTTATTTTCGGACCCGGAGACGCGTCGCTGAGCTTGTTCGCCAAACTAGGGGTACTGCCGGTACTGCCGCTGGCCTCGCCTGATGCGAAATTTCAGCCGGTATTTGTCGAAGATGTCGTGCGGGCGTTCGCCGACAGCCTGGAGGCTTCCCACACCATCGGCCACAACTATGATTTGTGCGGCCCCAGGTGTTACAGCCTGCGTCAGTTGGTTGAATATGCTGCGCACACGGCCGGACACAAGCCGACGGTTATTGGTCTCAACGACGGGCTTTCCTATCTGCAGGCACT
>DASVYI010000384.1:0-2894 GCA_036392275.1 Nitrosospira sp.
CACCATCAACACCATCAACACCATCAACACCATCCACACCATCGATCCATTACATGATGGGGAGAGCGGAGCTCCTCTTGACGAATGGAGACAATGTTCTCAAACTGCTCTATGGCCAGTTCGCTTTTTGCAAGAAACGCATAGCCTTTACTCCCCGGCCCTGCCGGGGCGCACGGGTCAAGTCACCATCCAGAAAGACAATTTCCTGGGTTGATCTCGCAAAGCCGGGCTTTCCCGGTGCCTTATCCGCGACACTGCGGTATCATGACAGCGTTTGCTCAATTTCCTCAATGCCGGATATCGATTTTGTTTTCTCTGCTGATGGTGTGCTGGCGCGCGCCGTGCCCGGCTACGCCGTGCGCGCACAGCAGCAGGAAATGGCCCGGGCGATAGCCAACGCCATCGCGGCAAACTCCATTCTCGTTGCCGAGGCCGGCACCGGTACCGGCAAGACCTTTGCCTATCTGGTTCCCGCATTGTTAGCGGGCGGCAAGGTGATCATCTCCACTGGCACCAAAACCCTGCAGGATCAGCTCTTCAACCGCGATATCCCTACCGTGCGGGCCGCGCTCAAGGCGCCGGTGACTGTGGCGCTGCTGAAAGGCCGCGCCAATTATGTTTGTCATTACCATCTGGAACGCACGCTGCAGGATGGGCACGCCAGCCTCGTCAGCCGTGAAGAGGTGAAATACCTGAAACTGATCGAGCGCTATGCGGGGATGAGCAAAAGCGGCGACAAAAGCGAATTGAGCGAGGTGCCCGAAAATGCTGCGGTGTGGCAGCAGGTGACCTCCACCCGCGATAATTGCCTGGGTTCGGAATGCGCGCATTACAAGAATTGCTTCGTTATGGAAGCCCGGAAACAGGCACTCTCCGCGGATGTGGTCGTCGTCAATCATCATCTGTTTTTCGCGGATGTGATGCTGCGCGATGAAGGTCTGACCGAACTGTTACCTGCCTGCAACACAGTGATATTCGATGAGGCTCACCAGTTGCCGGAAACGGCCAGTCTGTTTTTCGGTGAATCGGTGAGTACCAGTCAATTGCTGGAGCTGGCGCGCGACACGGAGGCTGAAGCGCTGCGGGGCGCAAAGGATTTTGCTCCCCTCCCCGAAGCGGCTGCGGCGATGGAGAAAGCGACGCGCGATTTCCGCCTGGCTATCGAAGGCGAGAATATGCGCTTGCCAGTGGCTGCGATGATAAAAAATGTGAAATTCACAGGCGCTCTGGACACTTTACTGAATAAGCTTGGTGCACTGGCAGAGATATTGGAAAGCCAGGCGGAGCGTTCGGAAGGACTGGAAAACTGCTGGCAACGCGCGCGCGAAATCTCCGGCAGTATCAAACGCTGGCGCGACCAGGCGGAAGAGGAAGGATTCGTGCGCTGGCTGGAGGTATTCAGTCATACGTTGCAACTCAACGCTACACCCCTCTCCATCTCGGAAATATTCAACAAGCAGTTGAGCGGCTCGCCGCGCGCATGGATATTCACCTCAGCGACGCTTTCGGTAAAAGGCGATTTCGCACATTACAACAGTGAGATGGGTCTGAATGCGGGCATTAAACCACCGCAATTGGCCTGCTGGGAAAGTCCGTTCGATTTCGCAAACCAGGCTCTACTTTATGCACCTACCAGCCTGCCCGACCCCAACAGCCCGAAATATACCGAAGAAGTGGTGGCAGCCGCGCTGCCGGTCTTGAAAGCCAGCCGCGGCCGCGCTTTTTTCCTGTGTACCAGCCTGCGGGCAATGCAGCGCGTGCACGAATTGCTGCGGGAGGCATTCGAGCACGAAAATCTCGATTATCCGCTGCTGCTTCAAGGCCAGGGCTCACGCTCATACATGCTGGAGCGTTTTCGCAAAATGGGCAATGCCGTACTGATCGGCAGCCAATCCTTCTGGGAAGGCGTGGATGTTCGGGGCGAAGCGCTGTCACTCGTGGTGATAGACAAACTGCCTTTCTCCCCGCCCGATGACCCGGTTCTTGCGGCGCGTATCGATAAAATCAACAAGGAGGGGCGCAACGCTTTCATGGAATATCAACTGCCGCGCGCGGTCATCAACCTCAAGCAGGGAGCAGGACGATTGATTCGGGATGAGACCGATCGCGGTGTCCTGATGATCTGCGATCCGCGCCTGATCACCAAATCCTACGGCAAGAGAATCTGGCAAAGCCTGCCGCCGATGAAGCGCACGCGTGAACTGGCTGAAGTGGAAGCGTTCTTTGCAGTAAAACGAAATTGTGCTCCTTAACGAGCAGGCATCACGACCGGTCGCGCAGTTCCGTCACACCTTCCTGCTCTGCGCAGTGGTTGCAGCAGAACATCACGCCCTTCTTCTCCAGACCGTGGCCTATGATCCGCAAACCACAATGCGCGCAGGTGGGCGCCAGTGTCTGGATGGCACATTCGAAGCTATCGAACGTATAGGTTTTGTTTGAAGCGATGATTTGAAATGATTTATCGTAGTCATTCCCGCACGCGTCGCATTTTGACATAGTCTTTTTGCCCTTTTAATTTCATAGAAATGTTCGCCGGTTAACCCGGCATTATTCAATCTTTGAAAAATCCGGTTCAACACTTACTACCCGCCGAATGCGAGCACGCTGCAATTTTTTCATTCAAATCATTATCGGGACCGGGTGCGCTGAGCGGCAGTACGCGCATGTCACGCGGATCGAATAAATTACCCCGAATAAAATCGAGTGCTGCGCCACCCGGCCGGGATTGAAGAGGAAACCAGCCAAGCGGTTTGTCAGCCAGCTCGGCAAGGAATGGGTGATCGAATCTTGAATCCATCAAAAACTGAAGCTCGGATGGCGCCAGCTGAGAGGTAACGTTCACCGCAATCCGGTAGTGCGCGGTATCGTCCACGATATGGATCTGGTAATGCGGG
>DASVYI010000385.1:0-1526 GCA_036392275.1 Nitrosospira sp.
GACCAGAGCGAAATAGCGTTCGCCATCCTTGGGCGTCCGGATTTCGCCCTCGATCGAGTCTCCCGTGTGCAGATTAAAACGTCTTATCTGGCTGGGAGAGACGTAAATATCATCAGGTCCAGCGAGATATGAGGTATCCGGCGAGCGCAAGAAACCGAAGCCGTCCTGCAACACTTCCAGAGTGCCTTCGCCGAAAATACTTTCACCTTTCCTGGCCTGATTCTTCAGTAATGCGAAAATCAGGTCCTGTTTTCGCAGGCGGTTGGCGCCATCAATTTCATTGGCGATGGCCATCTCCACCAGTTCGGTGACATGGAAGTTCTTGAGGTCGGATAGATGCATGAGCGAAACTCGCGGGTGAGGAGCAAGAAACGTAAAGCGTCAGAAAGCGTTGGGGAAAACTGATGGGGCAGAGCTAGAATTAGAAGCGGCGAGCAGGATCGGAATCTGCTTTAGGGAGACAGCTACAAGATTAGCGTGTTTAGATATGACTGTCAATAAATGCAGTCAGTTGTGACTTGGACAGAGCGCCAACCTTGGTTGCCTCGATGTTGCCGTTCTTGAACAGCATCAGCGTGGGAATGCCCCGAATGCCGTATTTCGGCGGCGTAGCCTGATTTTCGTCTATGTTGAGCTTGGCCACTTTCAAACGGCTTCCGTACTCCTTTGCGACTTCATCCAGAATGGGTGCAATCATCTTGCAGGGGCCGCACCATTCCGCCCAATAGTCCACCAGCACCGGTACAGATGATTGCAGGACTTCGGCTTCAAATGTCCCATCGGAAACTGAATGGATATGGTGGCTCATGAGGTTCTCATTCAAAAGTTAAAATATATTAGTGTTTTTAATGCCGTGGAACAATGACATGTGCAAAACCGGGGATGCCGAGCTGCGTGAATACCCATACGGCGCGAAATACACTGCACCATACACTGCTGCGCTGATTCCAGAACGGGTACATTATATGCCAGCGAAAAAATATGTGAAAGGGGGAAAAGATGGGGAAAAGTCTTTACCGGGCGGCTTTTGCCAGGCAGGCGCACCAGCGTTATGGAAGGTGACCCCCAAGGATCCGGGAAAAAGGCCGCGGGATAATCCATGGTGATAATCGGCGCTCTTGCAATCGGTAAACCGCTCAGCCGGTTTTTCCCCATGAGTCCCGCAACGTTACTGAACGGTTGAATACCGGTTTTCCGGGTACCGTATCCTTGCGATCGGAGATGAAGTAGCCATTGCGCTCGAACTGGAAGCATTCTTCCGGTTGAACCTGGTTGAGCGCGGGTTCTACAAAAGCCGTGATGACCTTCTTCGAGTGGGGATTGAGAAAGCTCTTGTAATCCTGGCCTCCGGCATCTGGGTGCGCATGGGCGAACAGCCGGTCATAAAGCCGTACTTCGGCTTGCCGTGCATGCGCCGCGGAGAGCCAATGAATATTCCCTTTGACTTTTCGCTTGTCCGCTCCCTCGGTACCGCTTTTGCTGCCGGGGTCATAGGTGCAATGGATCTCGATGACTTCGCCGGTGGC
>DASVYI010000386.1:0-4989 GCA_036392275.1 Nitrosospira sp.
CCCAACATCACGCCGGATACGGAAACCGGCATCGGGCTCTGGAATGAAGACGATTTCTGGCGGGCAATGCATGACGGCAAGCGACGCGATGGCAGTCCCTTGTATCCCGCGTTCCCGTACACGGAATATACCCGGGTCACACGCGAAGATTCCGACGCGCTCTTCGCCTATCTTCAATCGCTTCCCTCGGTCCAACAGCGCAATCCGCCGAGCCGGATCAATTTTCCCTATAACCTGCGCCCGCTTATTTATATCTGGCGTGCCTTTTACTTCGAACAAGGCGTTTATCAGCCCAAAGCTGCAAACGGCGATGACTGGAATCGGGGCGCCTATCTGGTGCAAGGGCTCGGGCATTGCAACGCTTGCCACACGGCCCGGAATCCATTCGGGGCAAGTCAGGGCAATGTATTGGGGGGAGGACAGCTCATGGGCTCCAACTGGTACGCGCCTTCCCTTACCTCTCTCCAGGAAGCCAGTGTTTCCGATTGGCCGATTGATGAGATCGTTCAGTTGCTCACGACAGGTTTGTCACATCGCGCGGCTGCAACGGGACCGATGGCGGATGTCGTCAGCCAGAGCCTTCAGCATCTGGCAAATGACGATGCCCGTGCCATGGCGGTGTACCTGAAATCATTACCCGAGACCGATCCGCGTTCCAGAGGCGTAGCGCCCCCACTGACGGAGGAAGTCGACAGACTGCTCCGGCAAGGTGGTGAGATCTACGAAACTCATTGCCAGGACTGCCATGGGAATCTGGGCCAGGGAGCGCCGGGCGCCTACCCGGCGCTGGCGGGCAATCGCGGCATCACATTGGCATCCCCGACAAACGCGATTCGCAGCATCCTCAATGGCGGTTACTCGCCGGTCACTGAAAGCGCTCCCCGGCCTTACGGCATGCCGCCCTTCGCGCAGACTCTGCATGATGAAGAGATCGCACTGGTTTTATCTTACGTCCGTAACGCGTGGGGTAATCGTGGCAGCCTGGTTACCGCGGTTCAGGTCGACCGGAGCCGGAAAGGTGCGCAATGAAACACTTGGCTCAAGTCTACCGATGGTTACCGGTTGCGCCCCCTCATTGCGAAAATAAAACGGGCATCCTTCAATCCGCAATATCAATTCATTCTAAAGCAAGAGGGAATGCCTGCGGCTGACCACCTGCCCGTATTCCGGTTTTTCCGAAAATACTCACTCTAAAAGATTTCTTCCCGCAAGAGGTTTCCTGTTTACAGTTTACGGCGTTTTCATTAGCGCTATCATTGCAGTTATACCCTATACGGGTATTTACTTATACCCATATAGGGTATATCATGAAGTTGCAACAAGTCGGGAATCATCATGTAAAAACTGATATTCCTTGATGGACCTGATCAAATTCAAAGTTTTCACATATTTCCAAGGAGAGCCTGGAATGAAACCATCACAAGTTGTCATTTTTCTCATGGGCATTACGTTGGCTGGCGTATCTGCATTTGCCGCGGCGCATACCGAAGAATATTTCGATTCCAGAGAGTCGGCTCATGGCGGGCAAACGCGCATGGCCGGGCCTTATCATCTGGAGCTGGTCGCCAAGGATAAGGAAATCGTGCTCTACGTAATGGATCACGCCGACCAGAATCTCAGCACCGAAGGTGGCGCAGGCAAGGCAACCGTTCAAAATGGCAAGGTCAAAACTTCGATCAGGCTGGAACCGGCGGGGGACAATACGCTCAAGGGAACCGGAGACTTCACCGTTACGCCCGAGTCAGCAGTAGCCGTGTTCGTTGAATTGCCGGGACAGGAAGTGACCGCTGCACGCTTCGTCCCGCTCAAGCCCAAGGCGAAGCTTGCCATGAGGAATAAAGATGCCAAGCCACAAGCGGAGAATGGCGGCGAACATCATTCTCATGCGCAGCACTGAAGGAAAGCCAGTAATCCGTTAGCTGCTTGTGCGGTGGGCCACCATGACCCATGCCGCCGGTCGACCCGGAAATTGTAGAAAACCGGCATCACTGAGCCCGTGGTTTGCGACAATTATGTCCTGGACCATGGGTTCAGTGTCTCTGAAAACAGCTGCCTGGGATGGACGAAAGGGCAGATAATTCGAGCCGTAATAATTTATCTCATCCAAGCTTTGCGATAGGCAGTGCTAGACCGTACATAGCGCAAAATGCACCGCAAGTCGTCCAGAACTGTGCACTCGGACCGAGCTATAGTTCCCTGGAGAACATCAGGCTAGCAACGTCGATTGTCAGCACAGAGAATCTGTACAGACATGCTAATTGCAGTACCCATTGGCCTGAAACCAGGTCATCGCATCCTGCAGCGCTTCCGCGGCAGGCCGATACCGGTAACCCAGCTCACGCATGGCCTTGTCACTGGAATAAAACATCTTTTTTTTCGCCATGCGGACACTATCCACTGTCGCGCGCGGTTCAACGTTCGTGACCATCGCCATTTTCTCCATCAGCCATGCCGCCGGCAAAACCAGCTTGACAGGAAGATTTAACCGCGTCGTCCGTTTGCCGTGAATTCTGTCGATTGTCTGAAGTATCTGCAGCAATGTCATGTTTTCGCCGCCGAGGATATAACGCTCTCCGGGTTTCCCATGGGCATAAGCCAGCAAGTGGCCATGCGCAATATCATCGGCATGCGCAACGTTCAGTCCGGTATTCACATAAGCCGGCATCCGCCCGCATAGCGTATCCACCACGATGCGTCCCGTCGGCGTAGGTTTGATGTCGCGCGGCCCTATGGGGGTAGACGGATTGACGATGACCAGCGGCAGCTTATGTTCATCGGTCATCTGCTGAACCACTTGTTCAGCCATGAACTTCGAACGTTTATAGTGTCCGGTCATCGATCCCAGACTGGAGGGGGTTTTTTCATTTGCTGGGATGTCATCATGATTCGCCCCAAGCGTCGCCACGCTGCTGGTGTATATCATCCGCTGCATCCCGGCTTCGGCTGCGGCGAGTATCAGCGACTCCGTTCCCTTTACATTGATGTCATACATCGTTTTCGGATTCGGCACCCAAAGCCGGTAATCCGCTGCAACGTGGAACAAATTATTGCAACCGGTAACGGCGCGTTTCAGCGATGGCGCGGAACAAAGATCCCCTTCCGAAATTTCGACCGGCAATTTGTCGAGGTTTCTCCGATCGCTGCCCGGTCTGACAAGGCAGCGCACCTCGTGCCCGGCATTCAGCAGGCAGCGCGCCACCGCCGAACCGACAAACCCGCTCGCGCCTGTCACCAGTGATTTCATCAACTTCGATTCATGCCCGGATCTGGAATCATCATAAAATGCCTCTGTATTAAAGTAGCACACTTGTGATGCAAATTTATGAATGCATCACCATGGGAAGGACTTGGCAGGATGAGTATTGGATCGTCTAACAGCGGGTACAGCCAGAGCGGGTACAGCCAGCGGGACGCAGCCAAATCCCACGCGGAAAAACATTGTTTGGCGCGTCAGGTTTTGCGCCCCGCCAGATGTTTTTCCACATCCTCCTTGCTGAAGCCTAGGGCGGCAGCAACACGGTCGGCATGACTCACCCGGGATACGCCGGGAATCATGCGATAGGTAGGGCCGTCAGGTAGAAACTCGCCCTGAAGGTAGCGGCCCATGCCCTTTTCCTGCAGACGTTCGCACAACTCGTGGTTATGGGTGACGAGCAGCGTGCTGGCTCCAAGCTTGTAAAAACCGGAGAGGACATATTCGGAAAGCTCCATTTTCTCTTCGAACGTAGTTCCCTCCGAAAGTTCGTCAAGCACGACGAGACTGCGAGCCGTCGAACTGAAAAAAATCTCCTTTGTACGCTTCAGCTCGTGTCCGAAGCGCCCCATGCCCTCGTCGAGATGCCCGGCATCCGGCACCTGATAGAAAATGCGTTCGGCCGGTACCAGGCGTGCAGCAACGGCGGGTATATAGCAACCGATCTGCCCCAGCAACTGAATCTGGACCACTGTCTTGCAATAGGCAGTCTTGCCGCCGCTGTTCGGCCCCGTGATCACCAGCAGCCGCCCGGCATCATCGAGCTGGATATCGTTTGGCACGTAGCCGGGATTGGTCCGGGCGAGTATTGGATTTCTGGCTTCGGCAGCGCTGAGGAAATGCCGTTCGCCATCCAGAATTTCCGGCAGCGTCATGCTTCCGCCAAATGCCGACGAATAACGATGAAACGACATGATCTCGTCGATCATGCCCAGGGTATCCATTACCCTGGCCAGTTCGGGGCTGTGTCTGAACAGCTTGCGTAACGGATAGATGACCGAATCACGGTCGGAAGCGGCAATCGCAATCAGAAGAATGGGCAGAACCGGCACTGCCAGCGCGAGAATCCCAAACCCCAGGTAGGCAATGCCGAAGCTGGCCAGCAGACCCTGAAAGAAATAAAGGGCGCCGCCAATTGCCGCCAGCGCGAACAATATGGGAAGAGGTTTGATCATCGATGGCCGAAAGCGAGGAAGAGGCATGTAACGTGGTTTCTCTTCCCGCGTCCTGAATTTTCCGCCTGACAGATAGACCGGCCCGCGTATCAGGGAATAAATACGCGATTTTTCGAAGTCATGAATGGCGCCGAACAAACTCCGCAGATATCTGCTTTGCGGCTGCGGCAGCGTTTTCACGGTATCGACCAGGTCGACAACAAAGCCGGTACCGTCGACGAACTGGTGGTATCCGTAACCGCTGAATTCCATTTCACCCTTTCCTGCCCTGGAATCGTCGATGGCAAGGCCGCCGATGAACGTGCCGTACAGCAATTGATAAAGTGATTGCTCTCCCTGCGCCAGCACATCGATGCAACGCTTTAACGATTCCCGCAGGCCTGGATTCGATTCCAGTTCCCGCACCGCCTCCTGCTTGTCCCGTATGGCCGCCGCATCGGTCCCGGGCCGGACCAGCGAGCGGTAAAGCACGCACTGTCCCGCATGCGTGACGGCATGGTTGAGTGAATCGAACAATTGATCGGCCTCGACCGCATCGAAGGTTTTTGCATCCAACACCCC
>DASVYI010000387.1:0-2122 GCA_036392275.1 Nitrosospira sp.
GTCATTCCGGGCTTGACCCGGAATCCGGTACTACTACGGCCGCGCCGCCAGGATGAATGCGAGCAGAATTTCAGGTATGATTTATGTTGACTATGTAAATAATAATCATTATCATTCTCATCTATGAACAAGTAATTTCACGGACCTAATAAAGTTGCGGATCTAGACATCCCGCAAAAATAGAGCGCAGCTGCGCTTTCGCGACCGTACTTGAATAACACGAATCCAAGCACGAAACAGCTATTCGGTACAGCGTACCGCGCGCGAAATCGTCATTGCGCACGAAGGCCAGCAATACCGCCCCATGTATTACCTGTAACGAGAAACCCATCTTCATCAAATTAGTGACCCGCCACGCCAGCCAGCCTTTCAAGCCAGCCAATAGAACCATTTAACTGTGTTTGGAGGTTGTATGAAAGGAAAATAAATAAGAAATAAGAAACTGCATTGAACCTGGGCTAAGTGTCGGAGTGCCGACGTTGCCGCTGCTCCGTTTGACTGTTTGATCCAGCCGGGGCGAAATTTCACCATCAGTTTTAACAAAAGGAGAACGCCATGCTATCCGTTAAACCAAGTCCGCAGCACACGGCCGATGAAGCAGTCGTCGCTGTTACTCTGTGGCTGATGACCCGTTATCAGCAGACCCAATGCAAAAAGCTCGCCCGTATGGTCGAACAGCATCTGGCCTGGATAAGCGCGCGTAGCGACAACTCGACGCTGGCACAAACCTGCAAAAAGCTCCGTTCTACATGGCGTGCGGCATCAGGCGATACCGCCAGTCTTCATCATTAGTACGAGGAGGAATCCATGATCAATACTAGCCAACCCATTCTCGTCAGCAGCGGCAGCGACAAAACACGGCAAGTGATCTATACCGATGCGCATAGGGTCCCGGTCAGGCGGCCGATGTGCGTAGATTGGTCCACCTGCAGCAGGAAAACATCGAGGCCAGAGCCGCGATGGAGCATCAACATGGGCAGCAAACCCCCGCTGAAGCCTGACGGCCGCCAATATGGTGAGAAAGTCCAATGATGGGTTGCGCTTCGCTTCACCCATCCTACGAATAAGACAACATCATATAGAATGGATTATCCCGGTCTCGATCTCCTCATTATTTTGTTGACCGTTCGTTAATCTTGCTTGCTCCAAACCCCGGGCGCTCTCTCTATAAATAGCATCTTGAAGAACTCAATAGCTTGACCTTCAGCTTCGAGGCAAGTAATGTTCGCCCCTTGCTAACAGAGAGATTTGTAATCCATCCTTGAGCACGAACTCCACCGAACACGAACTCCTCCACGACATCCTCAAGCAGGTCTCCCGTTCATTCTATCTGACGCTGAACGTGCTGCCGCTGGGTGTGCGCGACCAGATGGGGCTATCGTACCTTTTTGCACGCGCGGCGGATACGATCGCGGACACCGATCTGATCGATCGTGCGCAGCGCTTGAAATATCTCAATCAGTTCCGCGCGCAATTCACGACTGCCGGGATTGACTGGGCAGCCGTGCGGGAAATTCAAGCTGCGCTGATTCCTCATCAGAAAGATTCGGCGGAAGGCATTCTGCTCCAGCGGCTGGAGGATTGTTTGCGGCTGTACGAAGACTATTCGGCGGACGACCGCGAGCGTATCCAGTGGTTGATGAGCGTGCTGCCCAATGGGATGGAAATGGACCTGACGCGCTTCCCCGGCGAATCGAGCGGGCAGCTTGCCGCGTTGGCGACGCTGGACGAGCTGGATCAGTACACTTACTATGTCGCCGGTTGTGTCGGTGAATTCTGGACCCGGATGGTCTGCGCGCATCGTCCCCTGATGTCGGGATGGGATGTGGCGAAGATGAGCGCCATCGGGGTGAGATTCGGCAAGGGTTTGCAGCTTACGAACATCGTCAAGGATATCGCCCGCGATCTGCATCGCGGCCGCTGCTATGTGCCGGAATCGTTGCTGAGTGAGGCCGGATTGAAGCCCGCCGATCTGCTGGAAGAAAAAAATCTGCCGAGATTCAGGCCGGTCCTGAACCAACTCATCAGCCTTGCCATGGATCACCTGGATGAAGGCTGGGTATATACCATGTCGATTCCGGTATCCGAGATTCGCCAGCGGCTGGCGTGCATGTGGCCCATT
>DASVYI010000388.1:0-5032 GCA_036392275.1 Nitrosospira sp.
ACTCCACCCCGTCCAACTGCCGGATTTAGGTTGAACGTTTATTCCGCGGAGCTTTCAGCGGATGAGCAGGACCGCGCGGAACGCATCTTCGGTCAGGCAATCTGCAATACGATCTTGCCGGTGGTGTGCCCGGCTTCGATCAGCCGGTGAGCCTCTGCGGCCTGCTCCAGGGGCAGCGTATGGCTGATGTGGACCCTGAGCTGTTTTTCCTCGATCAGCCTGGCACCGCGCTCGAGTATCGTGGTCTGGGCGGCGCGCGCCGGGTGCAAGCCGAAGTAGAGGGGTGCGGTCATTTGCACGTAGCCGATGATCAGGTTGCGCAGACGCGCAACATTCAGAGCCTTTACGTCGCAGCTGGTCGAGAGGAGGGTCACGATCCGCCCATATAACCGGGTTGCGGCAAATGAGTTGCAGAACGTTTCTTGGCCGACAGTATCCATCACCAGCTTTGCGCCCTGGCCGCCTGTCCAGTTCAGCACCGCTTCAACAAAATCCTGTTCCCTGTAGTCGATTGCCAGTTCAACGCCCAGGGACTGCACAAGCTCTGCCTTTTGCGAACCCGAAACCGTCGTAGCGACACGCGCACCGAAATGATGGGCGAGCTGGATCGCGATATGGCCAACTCCGCCTGCTCCGGCATGGATCAGCGCCGTCTCGCCTTTCTGCAAATCGCCGCGATCCAACAGAGCCTCCCACGCAGTAATCAATGCCAGCGGTATACCGGCAGCTTCGCGCATCGTGATATTCTTTGGTTTCAGTGCGAGATAGTCTTCCCGCACCACCGTGTATTCGGCATATGTTCCCGGTGCGCCGCCCAGACCATTGTTGAAGAAGAATACTTCATCGCCTGGCCGTACGCGCGTGACCGAACTGCCGATTGTTTCCACCACCCCCGCGCCGTCGCAGCCCAGGATGGAGGGCAATTTGTCCGGATAGTACATATTGAGCTTGCGCACTTTGGTATCGATCGGATTCAAACCGGCGGCATGGAGCTTTACCAGAACTCCGGATGAATCAGTGATAGAGGGTTTCGGTACGTCGGCAATTTTTAATACATCCGGAACACCCGGGGCGTTCATCAGAACGGCTCTCATGATTTTTAACTCCCTTTGTTTTTGCTGTACGCAATATCAGACAATGCTATGGCAATGGCCACTTGGCAGTTCGGAGGCCGGGATACTAAACGAGGCGATATGTTAAACTTGAGACCTTGATTTTGCGAGAGAAATAAAATGTCCGGCAATACGCTTGGCAAGCTTTTTTGCGTTACCTCGTTCGGCGAATCCCACGGTCCCGCCATAGGCTGCGTCGTGGACGGGTGCCCTCCGGGTCTGGAATTGTCCGTCGAGGATATTCAGCGGGATCTGGACCGCCGGAAGCCCGGTACCTCACGTCACGTAACCCAGCGGCGCGAACCGGATACGGTGGAAATTCTCTCTGGTGTATTCGAAGGCAGGACCACCGGTACGCCCATTGCGCTGCTGATCAGAAACGAAGATCAACGCAGCAAGGATTACAGCAAAATCATGGATACGTTTCGTCCCGGCCATGCGGATTATGTTTATTGGCAGAAATACGGTATACGCGATTACCGTGGCGGTGGACGCTCTTCGGCTCGCGAAACCGCGGTACGGGTCGCAGCGGCGGCTATTGCCAGAAAATGGCTATACATGAAATACGGCGTCGTCATACGTGGCTATATGTCGCAATTGGGCCCCGTCGAGATTCCATTCAGGCAATGGGAAGTAGTTACCAGGAACGCATTTTTTGCCGCTGATGAAGACATGGTTCCCCATCTCGAGGAGTTCATGGACAAGCTGCGAAAATCGGGTGATTCGGTGGGAGCCAGGATCAGTGTCGTGGCGGAAGGTGTGCCGGTGGGCTGGGGTGAACCGGTGTACGATCGTCTCGATGCCGAAATTGCATACGCCATGATGAGCATCAATGCCGTCAAGGGAGTGGAAATCGGCGTGGGGTTTGGCGCCGTGGCTCAGCGGGGAACCGAGCATTCCGACGAGATCACGCCGGATGGGTTTCTGAGCAACAATGCTGGAGGCATAGTGGGCGGGATTTCCACCGGTCAGGATATCGTTGTGAACATCGCTGTCAAACCCACCTCCAGCATCCGGCTCGCGCGGCGTTCCATCGACAAGGCCGGGAATCCGGTGATCGTCGAAACCCATGGCAGGCACGATCCCTGCGTAGGCATTCGCGCCACGCCCATCGCTGAGGCAATGCTGGCGCTGGTATTGATGGATCATGCCCTGCGCCATCGTGCGCAAAATGCGGATGTCGTGTGTGCGACACCAAAAATTCGCGGCAGGGCGCCTGGCTAGCTGATCAGTCTGCCGGTATCCTTCAGATAATCCCGGAAAGGTGATTCATCGGCCGGGACCGGCATTCCGATCAGGAATCCTTGCGCATAGTCGATTTGCATTTTTTCCAACACGGCAAGCGTAGCCGCGCTTTCCACGAACTCAGCCGTTGTCTTTTTGCCGAATCCTCTCGCGACGTCACACAGCGCCTTGACCAGGATTTGATCGTCCGGATTTTCAGCCAGGTTACGGATGAACGAGCCGTCGATCTTCACGACGTCGATCGGAAGCTGCCGGATGTAATAAAAGGAAGAGAAGCCAACGCCGAAGTCATCCAGCGTAAAACTGCAACCGAGTCTTTTAATCGTTTGCATGAGTTCCTTCGCCGCGGGCAAATCCTCCAATGCCGCCGTTTCGGTTATTTCGAACATGAAATTTGCCGGGTCCGCGCCGTAGTGGCTGAACGCTTCGTTCAGGATAGGCAGCAATTCCGGATCGTGAAACGCATGGGCCGACAAGTTTATGGAGAACCGGATACGCTTTCCCTGATGCTGGATTTGCGCTGATTGTGCGATGGCTTTCCTCAACACCATGTGATCGATGGCGTGAATGAGTCCGGTTTGCTCGGCCGCCGGTATGAAAAGATTGGGTGCCAGCACTGTCCCGTCGTCATCCAGCATGCGCAGCAGCACTTCAAAATGATCGACGGTTTTATCCGGAATATGCATGATGGGCTGGAAGTAGAACAGGAACTGTTCATGAAAGAGAGCATGCTCGATCTTTTCTTTCCAGTATACGAGTGTGTGCATGCGCTCGCGGGTCTTCTCCTCATTGGAAAACAGATGCCACCCGCCCCGTCCTGCTTCCTTGGCCTGATACATCGCCAGATCCGCTGCCGCCAGCAGGTCATGCACGTTGTTTCCATGCTCGGGAAAGAGCGCAATGCCGATACTCGCCAAAGCCTTGTGGGTACGGCCGTTTACGGTTATTTTCCCCTGGCTCAGGCATGCCAGGGCGTTTTTTGCGACTTCTATCGCGCCTTCCGCGGTGGTTTGAGGCAGTATGACCGCGAACTCATCCCCTCCCAGGCGCCCGAGTATATCCACGTTGCGAATACTGCTGAGCAACATGCGCGCAACCATCTTCAGTAATGCGTCGCCCGCCTGATGTCCGCTGGTGTCATTGATATATTTGAACTGATCCAGATCGAAAAAGAGCAGGGCGCCCGAATGCTTGTAGCGGGCGGCGAGGTTCAGCATTTGCTCGAGTTCTTCCTGAAAGCGGCGGCGGTTGTACAGATCGGTGAGCGGATCATGATCGGCCAGCCACGCAAGCCGGCCTTCAGCCCGTTTATGTTCCGTCATATCGAGGCCGACCGACAGTATCGCCGGGTCATCGGCTGTATGCCGCGTCAAGCGGGAATGCAGCCAAAGAATATTTCGTACCGAGGCATCCTTACATAAAATGTTGGCTTCATGGCGTAGTTGATCCCTTCGCTCGAAGCGAATTTCCTCAAGATGAGTGGCCAGATCGTGCAGGTTTCCGTCCGGAGCGAAAAGGCTGATGAATGGCTTTCCCTGTAGCTCCTTTTCGGTGTACTGGATGAGCATTTCACCGTGCGCATTCAATGTGAGAATCTCGCCATTTGCATTTTGCGTAATGACGATCACCTGCGCGATGTCCAGCAGATGTGTAATGAAGTCCCTCTCCTTGCTCAATTCCTCCATTTTTCTCGCCAGTATCCGCGTCCTGTCGGCAACCTGATCTTCGAGCGTCTCGAGCTGATAAGACAGAGCCGCCGCTGTTTCGTCCAGCATATCAATCTCGTCTTTAAGCAACTGTTTCTTATTGCCGGAACGAAGCGATACGCGGAAATCATGAAAACTGCTGCGCGCCAGCAGAGGCAGCGTAAATACGATGTGCTTCAGCCGTGACAATGGCCTGGTAAGGATAATGAACAATAAAATTTCGGAGAGTATGAGCCCTACCAGGCCAATCAGGATGCTCTGCTGTGTCGAGCCTTGAATGGTGCGGATGGTGGATGTGATATCGGTGACGACTATCAGTTGAGCCTTACCGGAAGCACCGGTTTTTTCCATGGGAAGCGGTTTTACCTGGAAATACTGATTGGCCCAGACGACCTGGATACCTTCTTCCAGGTTGTCGAAATCAGGGTATAGCTCGGCAGCCTTGTTGAGAATGGCAACATTCATGTCTCTGCTGTGCGCCGCAACCTGGAAATTCCAGTTTGCAATCATATTGCTGCCATTGACCTTATTGCCTTGTTCTTTCATGAGCAAGCCAATATGAGCACCCGAAATATCCTGGAATCCCAGAACGACGGCGACCAGAGGGATTCCGATCACTACGACGCCCGCGTTCTTCCCTTCGACCAGTAACGGTGTCACGGCAAATTGTGTGCAACTTTTCTCGCAGCTCAGGGGGTTGATGGGCTGCTCCCGCGTATTTGCTTCCCTGACCCAGCTCAGCATTATATTTTCCTGAGCGTAAGATTCGGAATTCCCCCAACTCGCCAGCAGCCGGTTGGAACTGTCGTAAAACCGGATCAGTTCAATATCCTTGTCGAGCTGCAATGGCGCCCAGTAGGGATCGAATGTGTGGGCAATATTTTTTCCGTTGCTTGCAAGCAGGGCTGCATTCATCCCTTCCAGAAAAGGAATCAATTGGGCGAGCTGATGAAGATTCTGTGAAATCTG
>DASVYI010000389.1:0-2651 GCA_036392275.1 Nitrosospira sp.
GGCAGGGGCGGCCGGCTCGAATCATTGCGAAAATGAATTCGCTGCTCGATAGAAATATCATTCTCGCCCTGTACCGGGCGTCACAGGCAGGAGTGAATATTGACCTGATCGTGCGCGGTATTTGTGCTCTGCGGCCGGGAGTGCGCGGAGTGAGCGATCGCATTCAAGTGCGCAGCATCGTGGGCCGATTCCTGGAGCACAGCCGTATATTTTATTTCCTGAACGGGGGCAGCGAGGAAATTTATACGGGCAGCGCCGATTGGATGCCGCGCAATTTGTATGAACGCGTCGAGGTGCTGACGCCGGTGCGAGACACATTGCTGCGGGAGAGGATCCGGCAGGAAATTCTCGATGCCTATTTGGCGGACAACGTGAAAGCACGCTGCCTGCAGAGGAACGGATCTTACGCGCGTGTTGGACAGACAGAGGGGACGAGAAGGAAAGCGAAATTGACACCGTTTAATGCGCAGAGATTCCTGGTTGCTTTGGCGGAAGGGAAAGCCACCGTGGCCGATATTCCACAGGCTTCCGAAGCCAAGCCAAGAATGGTCCGGGCGCGCAGAGAGCGCATGTACAGAGAAAGATAACCAGCCATGATTGTTTATTTTTTGCGTCATGCCAGTGCCGGGCAGCACCTGATGGATCCGAAAAAGGATGAGAAACGGCCGCTCGACAAAGATGGGATCGAGCAATGTGGTTATATCGGGCGCGCGCTTGCGGCCATGGATATTCAGGTCGATCTCGTGATCTCCAGCCCATTGAAGCGAGCTACGCAGACCGCGTCGCTGGTGGCTAACGAAATCGGCCATGAGGGCAAGTTACAAATTGAAGATGGGCTTCGACCTGGCACCACATTTGCCGATTTCACAAAATTACTCACAAAATATCAGCGTTATGACGCCTTGATGATTGTGGGTCACAATCCCAACTTGAGCGAATTCCTCAGCCGCTTGATTTCTGGTGGGACCGGACGCGGCGCCGTGGATCTGAAAAAAGGGGCCGTCGCACGCGTCGAAACCTCGAGGCAAAACGGTGTGCTGCAATGGTGCGTGACGCCTAAGCTTGTGCGCGTTGTTTATGCCAGCGCGGCCGAGAGTGTACGTCCAAAGACTTCGCGAAAATAACTCTTTTCCTTATCGAGCGCCCAGAGTTCCAGTTCAATGCCGGCTCCCCGTGCCGGCCTCAAGATAATCTGTGCACCCGCATCGCGGAGGCGTACACGAAGGTCCCGCACCGAATGCGCGCGGCCAAGATTCAGCGCCCTCGCCAGCCGCAAAATCTCCGAGGCTTTCACGACATACTGACGATCTTGCGGGGGCAGCACTTTCATAGGTCCGTCGCCGGGGCTGGGGCGGGATTTTCCGAGATAGCGCGCTATGGCCGCAATTACGCGCCTTTCCTGCGGCGTGTATCCCAGAATTTCAGAATGCGAAATGATGTAGTAGGTATGGCGGTGACGCCCAGTGCGATTAACATAATCGCCGACCTCATAGAGCATGGCGGCGGCCGAGAGCCATTCGCGATATTCGGGCGGCAGGCCGTGGACGGACTTCAGCGCGTCGAACAGCTTCATGGCCGATTCTCGTACTTGCAGGGCGTGGTGAGCGTCCACGCGATAATGGGCAAGGGCCGCGTGCAGAGAATCCCGGCGCTCCGATTCGATCTGCTTACTGGGGCGGGCTCCGCGGTCGTGCTCCGCAGCCATCTGCGCCAACAAGCCGTCGCGCAGGCCGAGCGGGGAATAGCGAAATCCGCGCAGGTGGCATTGTTCCAGCAATTCGGAGTACACGATGGCGCCGGCAACAATGATTTCTGCACGTCGCGGACCGATACCGTTCATTTTGCGCCGTTGGTCGATGTTGGACCGGGCGATGCGCTTGGCAATACGCTTCATTTGGGCGCGAGTGACACTGGAGGCTTCGTTCCTGGAGAGCGACTGGCACACGGCGGCAAGGGAAGCGGCGGTCCCGGAGGTCGCGATCACGGCTGCTATGCGCAGTTTTACGATACGGGCACTTACCCGCCGTAGTTCGCGGGTAATGAAGCCCCGCAAGCTTTCTAGTTCCGATTTGCGGGGTGGGTCCTGATGGAGAAATTCATTGGTCAGGCGCACCGCGCCTAGCGGCAAGCTCACAGTCTCACGAATATGGCCACCGACGGAAATCGTAAGCTCGCAACTACCACCACCTAGATCGATCATTAATACCGGAGCGGCGCCAATCTTCATCGCGGATACGAGGCCAAGATGAATCAGGCGCGCCTCCTCGAGTCCGGAAATGACATTGACGCTCCAGCCGGTCGCCGACCGTACCCATTCCAGAAAGGCCCGGGAGTTGCGCGCATCGCGTAACGCACTGGTGGCCACGACGCGAACCGTATCCGTGCCAAAACGCTGGCAGGCGCGGTGAAAACGCCGCAGCACCTTGATGGTATTTGCCATGGCATCTGGTGAGAGGAAAGCGCTCTGGAAAACGGATTCTCCCAGGCGCGTGACTTCCCGGTCTTCATGGATGGCACGCAGGCGCCGCCCACTTAAACGGGCGATCTCCAGACGAACAGAATTGGAACCGATGTCAACAGCGGCCAGAATTGGCATGGTCGGAGAAAGTCTTCGTCTGCCAGTTTAGAGGAAAAAACTGAGTTTGCGGCAG
>DASVYI010000390.1:0-4656 GCA_036392275.1 Nitrosospira sp.
AAGGCGGAACACTGTTTCTCGACGAGATCGGCGATATGCCGGTACTGCTCCAGGTCAAGTTATTGCGCGTTCTCCAGGAGAGGAAGGTGCGCCCGGTCGGTTCGGCGCAGGCAATTCCCGTGGATGTACGCATTATTTCCGCAACCCATCGCGATCTCAAGGCGGAGATTGCCGCCGGCAGCTTCCGCGAGGACCTTTACTACCGGCTGGACGTCGTGGCATTGACAATTCCGGTTTTATCGCAGAGACGGGAGGATATCCCGTTGCTGACAAATTATTTCCTTGGCATGTTTGCGGAAAGGTATCAGAAAAATATCAACGGATTTTCTCCCGAAGCAATGGAAATGCTGCTAAGCGCCTCATGGCCGGGTAACGTGAGACAACTGATGAATGTGGTGGAACGATGCGTTGCTTTGAGCACCGCCCCGCTGATTTCACACATACTGGTATACGATGCGATGCACCGGGAAGAGGAGCAGCTCGTTTCTTTTGAAGAGGCCCGCAAGAGTTTTGAGAGAGATTATCTGGTACGCGTACTGAAGATTTCGGGAGGCAACGTGACGCAGGCTGCGCGTCTCGCAAAGCGCAATCGTACGGAATTTTACAAACTGCTTCAGAGATACCAGCTCGATCCCTCCGTTTTTAAACAACCGCACGGCTGATGCATTACAGCAGGGTTCAGGTTACACCAGCTATTGGGTTTCGCTCGCCTTCAACGAATTTGGCGCCTTTCTTCACGACGAAACCCAGGTCCGACCACCACCGGACCATATCGGCATAGTCTTTTATACCCCGTGAAAATGGTTGAATTTGCCCCGAGGCAGTGACAACGTCGACCGGGCGCTGCGCTGGCCACCATAGTTCGCCGCAGGCGAAAAAGTCGGCTTGCCAGGGGATTGCCATGCGCTCCGTCAGAAAACCGGGGGGAAGAGTCTGCTTGATGCGAAAAGACGCTTCGTACGTAGCGGTTTGCGCGATCACATATGTCACTTCGATACCGGGGAAAAATGGCGCGCCGATGCACCCTTCCAGCGCTGCGCGCGTCAGTGCATCGGGCCGCTGTTCCAGAGATAACTTATCGAAGGGAACAGGTACGGGCTCCGTTGTCCAGTCCGCGTGGAAGCTACCCCGTGACCATTTTTCCATCATCGCGTACTGATACTCCGTCAGAGCTGTGTATTCCCCTTGCGCGGGGTTGTCCGGGTCCAGTCCGCTATTCACTTTTGGCATGGCAGGCGGGAGTTGAGGCGGCGGTGTATTGGGATCGACACGGGTATTGGGTTTCATCAGCCATTTGAATACTGCTTCACGGGACGGCCTCGCTTCCTCGGATTTGTCGGCCAGCTTGCTCAGCCGTGCCTGGCTCAGGAAATTTCCTCCGCTGCCGTGATAGCGGTTTTCCTGCTCGACCACCCAATGAAGCAGAACTGCCCGCTTCAGTATCGGGTAAATATCGCGCGTGAATGACGGCATATCCTTTATCAGGCGCGGAGAGAAATTTCTGACGGCGACATTCAAAGCCTGGTCATACCACGTCGTGACATTTTCGATTCCCGGCGCATAGGACGGCGGCGCAACCACAACCCATGCGCCGCCTTCCGCACTGACGGACGCCTCGCCCTCGACCTCCACGACAGCGTTGACGGGACCATCGGAGACGCCGTCATACCAGCCATCGTTGTTGGCAAAACTGTCGAGGCCCCGGCCAGTCGGAGAACCCGATTTACCGGATCCTCCAACGACGATCAGCCGTCCCTGCGCATCGGTCCGCATCTGGCCGAGTGCCACCTTCGCGCTTCCCTCAATGTCGCCATTCCTGATGAAGTTGATTTCTCCACTCAGGGGCAAAGCGGTTTTATTCTTTCCGGATACAGACTGCAATGACGCGTCTACTACCAGTCCTGCCCGGTCATATCCGGCATTTCGTGGAGGGGCGGTGGGTCCGCCCGGCGGGAATTGTCCCCCCGCGGCTTTTCTATTGACGAGGTGCACACTCCAGGTAATTTTCGTTTTCTCATCCGGAAGCACTTCGTCATCGAGTGTTTCCTTGCCAAATTCATCACGACTGAATTTATAAATCCGGAATCGCACGCCTTGCGGCTTTATTTTTCCCGAACTGTCGCGATAAGGTCCTCCGGGGGCAATTCCCGGAGACTCGGGACCCAGAAAATAAGCCTTCTCACTGTTTCCGATCCGCGCGATTCCAATCCCGGGATAAATCCGGTAGATCGTTTTCATTTGTATCCCCTTTTTCCTCATTGATTTAAATGTAGCAAAAATTCAGGAAAAAACTTATGCCTAGACAGAGGGCCGCTCAACTTGCGCTTCGCTTGCGTGAGCTTCCGAAAAGTGCCGCAGTCCGGCATTTCCGGTGTGAACAACCTAACGGCAATCGGCCACTATGTTGGAAATCGCACGGAATCCCCGTTGTCGTTCCAGATATATGTAATCCTAATTTTTAGTGATGACAGGGCCGCCAGAGGAAACATCATGTCTGATTCCGTACTTCTCGAGACAGTAGCAGTCCGTATCCCGGCGGGCGACGTGTTCTTGAATGCCGACCTGACGATACCTGCGGAGGCGAAGGCTATCATCGCGTTTGCCCATGGCAGCGGCAGCGGCCGGCACAGCCCCCGGAACCGTTATGTCGCAAAAACACTGAACGGATACAAATTCGCTACGCTACTCGCCGATCTTCTGACAGAGGAAGAAGAGATCGTCGATATGCGGACACGTCACCTGCGGTTCGACATACCCATGCTGGCGGCCAGACTGATAGACATTGCCGCATGGTTGCAACATGAGCCGCAGACAAAACATTTAAAAATCGGCTGGTTTGGGGCAAGTACCGGGGCGGGCGCCGCATTGATTGCCGCGGCGCGCCGTCCGGAAAACATCGTGGCGGTGGTCTCTCGAGGAGGGCGGCCAGACCTGGCAGGCAATTATCTGACACACGTCAGCGCGCCCGTGCTTCTCATTGTGGGCGAGAACGATCCTCAGGTTATCGATCTCAACGAAGAGGCGCTTTCCCACCTCAACGCCCAATCAAAACTGGAGATTGTGCCGGGCGCGACACATTTATTCGAGGAGCCCGGCACGCTGGAATCGGCGGCCCTCCTGGCGGCCAAATGGTTTCAGAACCATTCTGGCGCTTGATAAATTATCCGGCCAAGCTGCAGGAACAAGCCGGTCAAATCAATCATGGCCTGCCAATACTTATTTTATACCCGCGACGTCGCGTCCCCCGGGCTATGTACCAAAAACAGCATACCTGAGAGCGTTAGCGGAAAATGCCGGCGCGGCGATTCGATGACAATTTTTAGCATAGAGCAGAGCACAGGAGGTTAACCGAAATGTCCCGTTTCAACCCCGATCACAGAATCATCGATGTGCTGGAAAGACATGCACAACCACTGCAGGGAGCCGCCAGCGATTATGATTCTCTGATACAGGCGGCCCGGGGCATGAAATTCGTTCTGCTCGGCGAGGCCAGCCATGGCACGGCGGAGTTCTACCGGATTCGTGCGGAGATCACCCGGCTTCTCATTGAAGAAGAGGGTTTTGATGCCGTGGCCGTCGAGGCCGACTGGCCGGACGCTTACCGGGTCAACCGGTTTGTCTCGTGTGTCTCCGATGATGCGGAAGCGGACGAAGCGCTATCAGATTTTGAACGGTTTCCCACCTGGATGTGGCGTAACGCAGAGGTTGCCGGTTTTATCGAATGGCTGCGTGATTTCAATGAAACTAACAGGATGCGCAAGAGTCTTGGGGGAATTGGAAGTCTTGCGGGTCCGGCGGGTCTCACGAGAGCCGGAAGCGTCAGCGAACCCGCCGGGTTCTACGGTCTCGATTTATACAGCATGACATCGTCGATCGAGGCGGTTCTTGCATACCTCGACAAGGTCGACCCGGAGGAAGCCGAGGCCGCGCGTGCGCGCTATGCCTGTTTTGGACAGTTCATCAACGATCCGCAGGCGTATGGCTATGCCATTGCGTCGGGCAAATGGGATTCCTGTGAACGGGAAGTCATCAGCCAGATCATGCAACTGCAACGGAAAGCGCGTCTCTATATCGAAAGGGACGGTGCTTTTGGCAGCAACGAATATTTTTCGGCGCAACAGAATGCAGAGCTGGTAAAAAATGCCGAGGAATATTACCGCGCCATGTTCAGAGGACGTCCCAACACATGGAATTTGCGGGATCGCCACATGTTCGAGACTCTGGAAAGACTTGCCGATCATCTGGAAGTCTGGCTCGGACGGGAGGCCCGTATTGCCGTCTGGGCGCACAATTCTCATCTGGGCAATGCGGCGGCCACCGAGATGGGGCATCGCGGTGAAATCAATATCGGACAGCTGGTCCGCGAGCGCTACGCGGATAAAGCGCTGCATATCGGATTTTCGACGAGCCGCGGCACAGTGACTGCGGCATCGGACTGGGATGACCCTGCGGAAACGAAGACTATCCGCGAGCCATTACCCGGCAGTTATGAGGAACTTTTTTCCAGGCTTGGAAAGAAACATTTTTGTCTCGATCTGCGGGGGGGAGGCGAAGCCACCAACATGCTTAAAGAGAGGAGACTCCAGCGGGCTATCGGCGTGATTTACCGCCCTGAAACCGAGCGCATGAGCCATTATTTCTACGCATCGCTTCCAC
>DASVYI010000391.1:0-1654 GCA_036392275.1 Nitrosospira sp.
GGAGGCGCAGCAAAGCCAGGAATGGATTTCGCGCCAGCAGAAAAAAATCGAGCGCGGCCTGGAAACCGCGTCCCGCGAGCTGGGCGACAAGAAATGGTGTGACGGCAATACCTATACGCTCGCGGATATTGCGCTGGGCTGCGCGCTGGGTTACCTGGCTTTTCGCTTTCCCGAAATCGACTGGCGTGGCAACTTCCCCAATCTCGCAGATCTTTTCGAGAGGCTGGAAACGCGCGCGACATTCATGGAAACCGCGCCCCAGGGCTGAGAAAGGGTTGACAAAACGGGCTGACAAAACGGCTTACGCCATTTACCCGGTAATAACTCCGCCCCCAAGACATACGTTGCTTTCGTAAACCACGACCGATTGTCCCGGTGCCACGGCCCATTGCGGCTGGGCAAATTCAATCTCGCATTCACTGTGATCGATATGCGTGATGGCGCAGGGCGCATCGGGTTGACGATAGCGGATCTTGGCGGCATAAACCCAGTTGCAATGGGGGATCCGGCCGCTTATCCATGTGAGATCGGTTGCCATCACGGATGGCCGGAACAGATCAGGATGATCGTGGCCCTGGACAACCGTCAGTATATTCCGTGCCATATTCTTGCTCGACACAAACCACGGCTCCCCATCTCCTTCTCTTGTCCCGCCGATACCCAATCCCTGCCGTTGCCCGATGGTGTAATACATCAGGCCGGCGTGCTTGCCCAGAACCGTGCCGCCGGGAGTCTGTATCTCTCCGGGTTCATGCGGCAAATAGCGGTTCAAAAATTCCCTGAACGGACGCTCGCCGATAAAACAGATTCCCGTGCTGTCTTTCTTGGAGAAATTCGGCAAACCATGTTCCCTCGCAATCCTGCGCACCTCGCGTTTATAAAGATGCCCGATTGGGAATAATGTCCGAGACAGTTGCGCCTGATTTAAACGATAAAGAAAATAGCTTTGATCCTTGTTTCCATCCTCGCCCTTCAGTAACTGGTGGATTCCACCGGTTTCGCGCACCTGGGCATAGTGTCCGGTTGCAATATGTTCCGCGCCAAGCTCAACTGCATGCTCTAAAAAAGCCTTGAACTTGATCTCGGCGTTACATAGCACGTCCGGATTGGGTGTCCGCCCGGCTTTGTATTCAGCCAGAAAATGACTGAATACCCGCTCCTTGTATTCCGCCGAGAAATTGACCGCTTCCAGCGGAATGCCAATGATATCCGCCACCGAAGCGGCATCGATCAGATCCTGACGGGACGAACAATACTCGTCGGTATCGTCATCCTCCCAATTCTTCATGAAGAGGCCAAGTACATCATAGCCCTGCTGTTTCAACAGCAACGCAGCCACCGAAGAATCCACCCCGCCCGACATACCCACTACCACACGCGCTTTGCTCATGATTCAACCTAAATCCGGCAGTTGGACAGGGTGGAGTGTGCGGTTTTTGGGGTGCAGGGCAAGGCGCAACGACGCGGAATGGCCATTCCATTCCAAGGAATTGCAACACAGCCCTGTGCCGCAAAAAACGTGCAATCCGCCCTGTAGCGAGCTCACCAAATAGGTGAAGGTCAAGTTTCGCAAAAAGCCTTTGTGGATCATAGCAGTAAATTAAAAATGAGCGGCCAACTGCCGGATTTAGGATCATGATTATCGGAGCGTGAG
>DASVYI010000392.1:0-1631 GCA_036392275.1 Nitrosospira sp.
GCGAAAGGGGGGACTCGAACCCCCACACCTTTCGGCGCCAGAACCTAAATCTGGTGCGTCTACCAATTCCGCCACTTTCGCGCTGATTTCCCGATTGGTGCTTTTCTTCGTTGCCGCCGGATCAATTATACCTATTTCTCCCCGGCACGGCAGCCTGAGCAAAGGAAACCCGGGCAGAGAGCCCGAAAGCGTCAGAAGAGCTATGGAGCGCTTTGGGGGAGGGACCGTCACTGAGCGCGTGCAATTGCCGGCATCCGGATAGTGCCCCTGTTTGCCGGCAGATGTCACTGCCGCGGTATTCGGGCCATATTCGGGCGACATTCCACGGCTTGGCGGAGGAGACACCTGCCGGCATCGATCAGCAGAATATCGTCCTGCCACTTACGGTCTTGCTGGCCGCACCCATCAGGTACAGGTAACAGGCCATCAGGTCCTCCGGCCGCCTCAAGCTTTGCTTGTCTTCGGCCGGATGAGTCCGGATCCGTTGCGGTGTATTCACGGGACCCGGAATGACGCAATTGATGCGCAGATTCGGGAACATTTCCCATTCCTGCGCCTGTATCTTGACCAATGCCTCCACTCCCGCCTTGGACACGGCGTACCCCCCCCAATATGCGGATGGTTCATGACCATGCGTATCCGAAGTCATGATGATACTGGCATCAGATGCTGCTTTCAGCAGCGGCAAACAGGCCCGTGTCAACGCAAACGGTGCCGCCAGATTGACGCGCAGCAGCGCCAGCCATTGCTCCAGCGTCTGGGATTCCAATGGTGACGGGCCCTGCAACAGTGCCGCATTGTGCAATATCCCGTCCAGCCGGCCCAACTGCTGTTCGATGACACCGGCGATAGCAGAAAAATCGGTGTCACCGGCCTTTTCCAGATCAAGCGGAAATATCGCGGGCTGGGCCCCGCCCCGCGCCTCGATTTCGTCGTAGACCTTTTCCAGTTTCTTGACCGCGCGCCCATGCAGAATCACGGTAGCGCCATGCGCGGCATACGCCAGCGCGGCGGTGCGGCCAATACCTTGGCCGGCTCCGGTCACGAGGATGACACGGTTTTTGAGCAGCTCCTCGGGTGCGCGGTAGTTTTTGAAATCATCCATTGCGGAAATTGTCCGGTGAGAAAAACCCGGTTGTGATGTTGACAAGGAGTTTCCCATGGAACGGGGGTCGCATCCATGCTCCGCAAATATCAGACCGCCAAAACGGGAACATTCGGCATAAGCAATGACGTGAAGCGGGAATACCGCAGATTCAGCCCTTCATCCAGGTTGTCCACGCGATCCATAACTTACGCAATGGCGTGAGACTCACGCGCTGCCGCATCACGTGGCAGCCATCCCTTTTTATCTCCGTCAGCAGGGTTCGATAAATTGCCGCCATGATAATCCCGGACCGCTGGTTTTTACGATCCTCCGCGGGCAGGGCCGCAAAGGCCTGGGCATAATAACGCTCCGCCCGCTCGATCTGAAACTCCATCAAACGCCTGAAGTTGTCGCTTTCGCGCGATTGCAGGATATCCTCCTCGGTGACACCGAAACGCGCAAGCTCGTCCTGGGGTAGATAGATGCGGTCGCGGCGCGCGTCCTCGCCGACATCGCGGATGATGTTGGTAAGCTGAAAAGCGAG
>DASVYI010000393.1:0-2386 GCA_036392275.1 Nitrosospira sp.
CCCGCACCGCCACGGCACGGGTCGAGCTGGAAAACAAGGACGGCAGGTGGCGTCCGGGGATGTTCGTGACCGCTGAACTGGCATCGGGAGAAATTCCTGTAGCTGTTGCGGTATCGGCCTATGCCATCCAGACACTCGGCGACTGGACGGTGGTGTTTGGCCGCTATGGTCAATACTTCGAGGCTCGTCCGCTGGAACTGGGGCACAGTGACGGCAAAATGACCGAAGTGCTCAAGGGTTTTCGCGCCGGGGAACAGTACGCAACCGGCAATACTTTTGCCATCAAGGCAGAGCTGGGCAAATCCGGAGCGACTCATGACCACTGAACCAGGGCCTGACAGCAGACTCTGGTTCAGTTATTGGCGGGCTCGGCCAGTGCAAAGCCCGGGCATAAGCCAGAAGCGGAAACTAATAGAACCGAAATCATGATCGAACGGATTTTACATATATCCATTCAGCAGCGCGGGCTGGTCCTCATGGCGGTGCTGGCGATGGCGATGCTTGGCGTCTACAGCTACCAGAAGCTTGCCATCGATGCGGTGCCGGACATCACCAACGTGCAGGTGCAGATCAACACCCGCGCGCCGGGATACTCGCCCATCGAGGCGGAGCAGCGCGTGACTTTCCCCATCGAAATCATCATGGCGGGTTTGCCCAATCTTCATTACACCCGCTCCCTCTCCCGTTACGGCCTTTCGCAGGTCACGGTGATTTTCAAGGATGGCACGGACATTTATCTCGCCCGCCAGCTCGTGAGCCAGCGTATCCAGGAAGCAAGAGACCGGCTGCCCGTCGGTGTCGAGCCCTCGATGGGACCCATCTCCACCGGTCTGGGCGAGATTTTCATGTGGACAGTCGACGCCAGGGAGGGTGCGCGAAAATCCGATGGAACGGCATATACGCCGACCGATCTGCGTGAAGTTCAGGACTGGATTATCCGGCCTAATTTGCGCACGGTCCCGGGCGTAACAGAGGTCAACTCGGTAGGCGGCTTTGTCAAACAATTTCATGTTGCTCCCTACCCCGAAAAACTGATCTCGTTCGGCCTGACATTGCAGGATGTGATCACCGCACTGGGACGCAACAATCTCAACGTTGGCGCCGGATACATCGAAAAAAGCGGAGAGCAGTATCTGGTGCGCCTGCCGGGACAGGTAACCAATCTCGAGGAGATCGGCAACATCACACTCGGCTCGCGGGGGGGAATACCCATACGCATCAGGGATGTCGCGGATATCCTGATCGGCAAGGAATTGCGTACCGGTGCTGCCACCCAGAATGGCAAGGAAGTCGTGCTCGGCACCGTGCACATGCTGATCGGGGAAAACAGCCGTACCGTTTCGAAAGCGGTCGAAAAGAAAATGGTGGAAATCAACCGGATTCTGCCTGACGGCGTCGTGGCGACCGCGGTCTATAACCGGACGACACTGGTCGACAAGACCATTCACACCGTCGCGACCAATCTGCTCGAAGGTGCCGCGCTGGTGATCGTCGTGCTGTTTCTGTTTCTGGGGAACATGCGCGCCGCCGTCATCACTTCGCTCGTCATCCCGCTATCCATGCTGTTCACATTCAGCGGGATGGTGGTTAATCAGGTGAGCGCGAATCTTATGAGTCTGGGTGCTCTCGATTTCGGCCTTATCGTGGACGGCGCGATCGTCATTGTCGAGAACAGCATCCGCCGTCTCGCCCATGAACAGACAAGGCTCGGGCGGGAGCTCACACCGGCGGAACGGTTCGCGATGGTTTTCGACGCGACCAGGGAAGCGCGGCGGGTGCTCATATACGGGGAGCTGATCATCATGGTGGTTTACCTTCCCATCTTCGCTCTTACGGGGGTGGAAGGAAAAATGTTTCACCCGATGGCCTTCACCGTCGTAACCGCCCTGCTGGGCGCGATGATACTCTCGGTGACGTTCGTTCCGGCGGCGGTTGCGCTGTTTCTGTCCGGCAAGATAGCCGAGAAGGAAAGCCCGACAGTGGTACGGGCAAGGAAACTCTACCTGCCGGCACTCAGCGCGTCGATGCGCAATAAGGGTCTTACGGTGACGGTGGCGATTGTGATCGTCGTGCTGTCCGGCCTGCTTACGACACGCATGGGCAGCGAATTCGTGCCCAGCCTTAACGAGGGGGATATCGCGCTCCATGCCATTCGTATCCCCGGCACCAGTCTGACGACCGCAATCGAGATGCAGAGCGAACTGGAGCAGACGATCAAGAGCTTTCCCGAGGTTGACAGGGTTTTCGCCAAGATCGGCACGGCCGAGATAGCGACCGACCCGATGCCGCCGAGCGTGGCTGACAATTTCATCATGCTGAAACCTCAATCGGAATGGCCCGGACCGCGGCATACCAAGGCAGAATTGATCGCTGCGATGGAGCAGGC
>DASVYI010000394.1:0-2879 GCA_036392275.1 Nitrosospira sp.
TTATGAAGTGTCCACATTTGAGGAGCACAAAAAGGGTCAATTCTTCGTAAGGCAGAATTTTGGCGAAGCTCTCGAGCAGGCGCTTCCGGAACAACCTATCGAAGCGATACATCTGCCAGAGCCATCTCACTGGGTGAAGCGAGGGCATGCGGCTATTGGGGGCTCGCGAGACGTTACGGTGCTAACCGTCTCGAATCCCATGGACGGAGTCTTGATTCCGATCCAGGCAGCCGGAGGAGCAGTCTATTCTCTCCAGATCGAATACCGTTCACCCGAACCGATTGCCATTCAAATCTGGGATGTGGATGCAGAGTGGCAAAAACTTCAGGAAGCGACGCTCTACAACGACACCGTTCCGAAATCGGTTTCCGAATGGTCGGTGTTTCGCACCAATTTGTTTTTACCGGCTTGGAAAGGGATTGGCGGCGCCATCTTCATTTCCCTGCCTCCGTCGGAACAGGCCATCGAGAGCCGGGCTCCGGCTGAAACGAAGAGGATTGAGTTCCGCAAGCTCGAAATGCACAGACTGGATACTCATCGGGCGCCCTGTGATTTATTGGAAATGGACCGACGAGCGGAGAAGACAGCATTTCTTTTCGTGGACAAAAGCGTTCCGGACACACTGAGAGGCTATCGAATGGCCAGCCAGATCCATCTGGCTGATGGCCTTGGCTTCCGCGGCGGAGAAACGGAAAAAGTTCTCTACGCCGACCTGATGATGCTTTGCTGGAATGCGGAAATGCCGGAATACAGGCCGATGCTTGCTCCGAGCATCTGGTATTCCGCGGCTGGAGAAATGTATCTGCGAGACAGCTTCTTTGCCTTGAACGGCGTGCACAATCGTGAATTAAACGAGGGCGTATTCAACCTCTGGGCAAAGAACCAGGGAGAAGACGGCGCCATCAATACGCTGGTGGAGCCCAACATGGCCAACGTAGAACGGAAATCCAACGACTCGACTCCGTTATGGCTCATGTGGGCGCTTCTCAATCGACGAAGATTCGGTACGAGCTTGCCCATGGAGAAAGTGCAGAAGGCAGCAGAGTACTGTCTGCGTACCTATGATCGTCGCCGGGACGGCGTCAGTTGGGCTCAATTTGTGATGGGACAGCTTGACGTCATCAGCTACCCACAGGGCACGTCGGAAATCTGCGAGAACCAGGGCAACTTGGCAGTCACGCTGCGGGTCATCAAGGAACTCCGAATCCCGGCGTTGAGCGAGACAATTTCCGAGGAATACATTCAGAAAGCGGAGGAAGTGTATCGAAGCTATTACGATCCTTCGCGAAAATTTCTCGTGGCCGCGCGCGGCATCACCGATGGGATCGGATTTGCGGAGCTCTTCCCTGAATTCCTCTCACTTTGGCTGTTCAAACGAAAGCTTCTTTCCGACGAGATGATTGCGAACCACCTCGATCGCATCCCGGTTTTACTACCCATGGCCGATTCGCCGCATCCGGAGATGGGCGGCACGGTGCGGCCGATTTATATTGGGCTGCCTGATGGCGGGGGATGGCGCTATTTTACGGACCAGTGGCATCCCATGGTCAGCAATGCACACGCTGCCGGCTATGCGCAACATGCCATGGACGGCGTGTACTACAACGGGGGAAGCTGGATGCGCGCCGAAATCTGCGGCTACGTGGCTGGAATGCTTCACGGCTGGAACGGCGCAAAAAAGGCCATCGACAACCGCTTGTGGGCCGAGATCCATGTATCACCGGATTTTCCGACGAGCCAGGAATATCTCGCGACCGCCCCGGCTAATCCGTTTTTCGGTTATCACCGAGTGTTCGCGTGGAATTCGTTTGTGCTTCAAGCGTTAGAGCTCGCGGGGATGAGAAGCCCAGAGATGGATCCCGATTTTCGGAAGACCTCATAGCGTCCGCGATTTCATCATTCTCAGAATTCATAGAAACATTATCAGGGCGAGCGTTTCGGAAGCTTGGATCCGTTGCCTGCATCTTCCGGAGGAACTTGCCAGCCTGGCAGCAGAAAATCGCCGAGTAAATCACCTTCGGGCGCTGGTTGCTTGTTATTGGATGTTTCCGCGTACTTCGCTGCGTTGTTCAAATCTCCTGTCTTGCGATACGCCTGGCTGAGGAGCCTGCGGGCTTGCACATGCCCGGGATTTAAACGCAGGGCCTCCTCCAGATCGGCGATGGCTTCCTTCTCTCGCCGCAGGGCCAATTCTGATTTCCCCAAAGCCAAATAAGCCTCGGAGCTCCTGGGGTTCAGGCGGATGGCTTCACGGAGTTCGGCGATGGCTTCCGTTCGCTTGCCCGCGCGATCCAACGACAATCCTAGAAAATACTCAACCAGGAAAGTCTGGCCCACTCTCTGCTTTGCGGCAGCAAGCTCATTGGCTGCATCTTGCGCGCGTCCTTCGCGCAACAGCACTTGCGCCAGCCCGACGTAGCTCGTGGGGAGGGGATCGCCGGCTTCAACGAGTGCTCGGAAGGTCGATTCGGCCTCGGTATACTGGCCCGCGGCTAATTGCGCCGCTCCAAGCCGCAAATGCAGCGCATAGGAAGCTGGTTTTGACCCGATTGCTTCCTTCGCCACTGATATGGCGTCTGCGTAATTGCTTATTTCCATCAACTCGCGAGTGAGATTCAACCAGTTGTCTTCGCTGGGATCATCAAGCGCCGCCCGGCGAAGCGCTTGTACCGCTTGATTACCCTGGCCAAGTCGCGCCCGGGCAATCCCGAGCAACGACCAAGCAGAAGCGGACCCTTCCGGCGCCGGGCTCATTCCCCCAAGCAGATTGACGAGAATTTGTGCTTGCTCGGCAGCCTCCTGATGGCGACCCGACTGAAGATTTGCCAATACAAGATCAAACTGGGCCCAGAGGTATGCTTCGAACGGTTGGCGGCGGC
>DASVYI010000395.1:0-4079 GCA_036392275.1 Nitrosospira sp.
TCCCGGGCGAGTCGAGAAATGGTGTTTCGGTCATGAGCCAGTTAAATGATCTTCCTCAATCGGTACTGCAGTTTTACACGACTGCATCATACCCTTGCAGTTATCTGCCAGACCAGTTGGCGCGATCCCAGGTGGCAACGCCGAGTCATCTGATCGATACCCATGTATACGGCGAGCTGGTGCAGGCCGGGTTTCGCCGTAGCGGTGCCTTTACCTACCGTCCTTACTGCGACCACTGCCGGGCCTGTGTGCCGGTGCGTATCGTGGTCGATGATCTGATTCTCAGGCGTTCCCAGCGCCGCTCCTGGAAACGGCATCAGCATCTGGTTGCGACACAGCACGACTTGTACTACCACCCGGATCACTATGCGCTGTATCTGCGGTATCAGGCGCGCCGCCACAGCGGCGGGGGCATGGATCGCGATAGCCGCGAGCAATATCGCCATTTTCTGCTGCCAAGCAATGTCGATTCCCGGCTGGTTGAATTCCGGGAAAATGGACGGTTGCGCATGGTCAGCATCATCGATGAACTGCCGGACGGGATCTCATCCGTCTATACGTTCTTTGATCCCGATGTGCCGGGTGCAAGCTTCGGCACGTATAACATCCTGTGGCAAGTGCGTCTTTGCCTTGAACTGAAGCTGCCCTATCTCTACCTGGGGTACTGGATCAAGGAAAGCGGAAAAATGGCGTATAAAGCTGGATTCAAGCCATTGCAGAGCCTGATTGCGGGGCAATGGGAGCCGCTGGCTGATCATGATGCATAGGCGCTTCTGAACGCGTTTTCCGCGCGGCGCGGACCTTCCCCTGGTTCAGTGGTTCCGTAGTTCGGCGTTTTCAGACGCGGTTATCGTGGATGAGCGGAAGCGGTCGTCGCAGCGGAATCGCTGAACAAGCCCGCCGGGCTCGCATGTAACGCATTTTGAAGGTTACTGAACCGTTATATTATTGCCGAGCCGCGCGCGGATTGCAGCTGCACGTTTATCCAGCGACTCGGCTTTGCCAGGATGGCCAATATCCCGGTAGAGCTGCGCCAGGTTTTCAAGTCCCGTCGCGACGTTGGGATGATCCAGCCCCAGCGTTTTTTCGGAAATTGCCAGTGCTTTTTTGAAAAGCGGCTCGGCATGCGGATATTTCCCCTGGTCCCGGTACATCCCCGCCAGGTTGTTCAGGCTCAAGGCAACATTGGGATGGTCCGGGCCAAGCGTTTTTTTCGAAATTGCAAATGCCCGTTTGAAAAGCGGCTCAGCCTGCGAGTATTGTTTTTGAGCGGTGTAGAGCAACGCCAGGTTGTTCAGACTCATGGCCACGTTGGGGTGGTTGGGCCCCAGCGCTTTTTCCAGAATCGCCAGCGCACGCTTGAGTAGTGATTCCGCCTGCGCATATTGCCCCTGAGCCTCGTATAGTTGTGCCAGATTATTCAGGCTTACCGCTACATCGGGATGTTCAGACCCGAGCACTTTCTCATCGATCGCCAGAGCACGCTGATACAGCGGGCCGGCCTGCGCGTATTGCCCCTGGTTCCGGTAAACCATCGCGAGATTATTCAGCGTCGCGGCGGTCTCCTCGCTTTCCGGACCGGTCGATTTCTCAAAGATCGACAATGCCCGTTTGAACAGCGGTTCAGCCTTCGTATATTGACCCTGGGCGTTATATAGCAACGCCAAGCTGTTCAGGCTTGTCCCAACGGCGGGGTGATTCGCGTCCAATTCCTGCTCGGCTGCCTGCAAGGCCTTCTTCGCCACGGCGACAGCGCGATTATAGTCCCCCTGTTGATAAAGCGACTCCACCTCATTATTGAGCTTGTCCCATTGACTCATGGCATGAGCAGAATCGCCCAATGTCGCTGCAACAACGGCAATAATAAAAAAATGGGTCAGCTTCATACAAAATCCCGCCAATAGTGAACAGGGATGATAAACAAGTTGCGCGCTGGATTCAAAATTTCATTCATGCCACTGTTTTTTCTACGCACTCCCTCGCGGGAGAGGGAGTGGCGGGAAAGGTGCGGTCCCGCTTCGGGCGAATCCTCGTCCGGCGCTACGAGTACCCTCAGCGGGATACAGGACGCCCCGCGCATAAACGCAGCCTACGTACCCCCTACTCTGCCTCGCGCGCTGTACAATACCTCATGCTTTATTCCCTGCTGCGCCCGTTATTATTCAAGCTCGACCCGGAAACGGCTCACCGCGTTACTTTCGATGCGATCGAGAAAGCGCGTCGGCTTAACTTGCTGGCCAGCACTTCGATACCTTGCCGCCCTCGCAATGTCATGGGATTGAGTTTTGCCAATCCGGTGGGAATGGCCGCCGGTCTGGACAAAAATGGAGAGCATATCGAGGCGCTGGCCGCGCTCGGCTTCGGTTTTATCGAAATCGGCACGGTCACGCCTCGCCCGCAGCCGGGCAATCCCAGGCCACGGCTGTTCCGCATTCCCCGGGCAAGCGCCATCATCAATCGCATGGGATTCAATAATCAGGGCGTCGACAGACTGATGGCGAACGTCAGGCGTGCAAAATACAATTGCATACTTGGGATCAACATCGGCAAGAATTTCGATACGCCTGTCGAGAGAGCGGTGGACGATTATCTGATATGCCTGCAAAAGGTTTATCATCACGCCGATTATGTTGTCATCAATATCTCGTCACCCAATACCCCCGGACTGCGTCAGTTGCAAAACGCCGAGGAGCTGGATCGCCTGCTTGCGGCGTTGAAAGCGAACCAGCGGAAACTTGCCGATGAACAGGGTAAATACACGCCTCTGTCGGTGAAGATTGCGCCCGATCTGGAGCGGGAGCAGGTTGAAGCCGTTGCGGCGCTGCTGATGGCGCATAAAATCGATGGGGTTATCGCGACCAATACCACCCTCTCCCGGAAGGGTATCGAAACATTGCCCCACGCAAACGAAGCCGGAGGACTGAGTGGAGCACCGCTCAAGCATAGAGCCACCGCGGTCGTGAGCCAGTTAAGCAACGCGCTTCAGGGGGCTCTTCCCATCATCGCCGTTGGTGGTATCACGTGCGCAGCCGATGCACAGGAGAAAATCGATGCCGGGGCAAGCCTGGTGCAAATATACAGCGGCTTGATCTATCGCGGTCCCGATCTGGTGCGCGAGATCGGACTGGCCCTGTGCGCCCGGGATGCCGCGTCTCTCGCGTCGCCTTAGTCTCTTTATTTTCCTATTCTTCTTATTCGGGTTCGGTATGACAAAAGATGGGCTCATAGCAGAAATCGACAGTATTCTGCCGCAAACTCAATGCCGCCAATGCGGTTTCGGCGGCTGCCGGCCCTACGCGACGGCGATTGCCGAAGGCAGGGCGGATATCAATCAATGTCCCCCCGGCGGAGAAAGAGGTATCCTCAAGCTGGCCGGATTGCTGGGAGTGAATCCGAAGCCGCTCAACCCGGACCACGGGATCGAGAAGCCCAGAGCGGTAGCGTTCATCGAAGAGCAGGCCTGTATTGGCTGCACGCTTTGTATTCCGGCCTGTCCCGTCGACGCCATCGTGGGCGCGGCCAAACAGGTCCATACCGTGATCTCCGAAGCGTGCACCGGCTGCGAATTATGCGTCGCGCCCTGCCCCATGGATTGCATCAGTATGGTTCCACCGGGGGTATCGGCTTCCGGTGAATACCCGGAAACCCATGTCACCGCGCGCGGTTATTTGACCGATGATGACGAAAGAGAGGCCGCGGATCGTGCGCGTGCACGTCACCAGTTCAGATTGCAAAGGCTTGAGCGCGAGAAACAGGAGCGGGAAGGAAAGCTCATGCAGAAAACCGGAGCAGAAAAACCCGCGGGTGTTTCCTCTTCGAATGACGATCGCAAAAGGGCGGCTGTTCAGGCTGCGCTGGAACGCGCAACGGCCGCTCGATCTGCCCGCGCCTTCACAAATCAGGGAAATAGCAGCACCGCACGCTGATAAACTCTTCAACGCATAAATTGCATGAATTCAGTCAAACGTCGCGAGATCTTCACCCGCTTCAAAGCGGCCAATCCTCACCCTACCACGGAGCTGGAGTACGGTTCGCCATTCGAATTGCTCATAGCGGTGGTTCTTTCGGCGCAGGCCACG
>DASVYI010000396.1:0-2833 GCA_036392275.1 Nitrosospira sp.
CGTCGTTGCGCCTTGCCCTGTACCGCAAGAACCGCACACTCCACCCGTCCAACTGCCGGATTTAGGTGGAATCAGAATCCGGTTTTTTCATGCGGGTTTCTTGATGCCCCTACTCGCCTATCCGGCCGCTTGAGGAACCCATGACAATCACAAAGGGAAGCCGGCGAAACCTTGCCCCGAAGCAACAGGAAATTGGCAAAATCGGAGCGCAGACGGGCACCGATTTCCAGACCTCGGGTTATGCTACTTTTACCATTAATGCGCCATATATACCAAGTAAGGACAGCAATGAAAGACCAAATGCATAGAGACGCTTCCTGCGCTTGACTTTTTCCTTGCTGGTCCAAATCATCGGGATTGAACCCAATATGGGCCTTCCCGTTATTTCACGCAGACTGACTTGACTGTGGAATGTTGGCCTGACCTGACTGACAACGAATGCTATTCCGATGCCCGTCAATATCGCCCCAAGAAAAACGAGCGAGAAAAGTTTGCGCCGGTCCGGGCCCACCGGAATATCCGGCACGGTAGGCGGATCAATGATCCTGAATGACATCAGATCGGTAGCCGAACCCAGCTCGCCGGATATCTTCGCAGATTCGCGGCGTTCAAGAAGCTTTTCATAATTGGATTTATTGACCTGGTAGTCACGATTGAGCTGAGCAAGCTCCGCCTCCACCTGAGGCACCGCGTTGCTCAAAGATTTTAGACGATTGTAGCGGGACGTGTATTCTTCCACACGAGCCTTCATGGACGCCACATCCGCTTCAGCTTCCGCTAGCGCCACGTTAAGCTGTTGCAGCATGGGACTATAATTTTTCCCGGGATCAGCGCTATGCTTTACCAGCTTGGCCTCTTCCTTCTTGCGTTCCTCAAGCTGGGCAATAAGGCGCTTGGTTGAAATAATATCGGGATGCAGTTCAGTATAGTTTAACCTGAGAGTGTCCAGGTTCTTGTTCAATGCGTCAATCCGGGAGTCAATCTCCACGTTGACAATGGATGACGCCGAGTCATCCTGATCTACCAGAAGTACCGGCTCGTCTCCGGTAATCTGCCTTTTGATCGCGTCACGGGCCTGCTCGGCCTCACGCAATTCCAGCCTGGTTTTGTTGAGGTCTTCCTCGGCCTGGGATAACTGCGAATAATAATCGGTACCTTGCTGAGGCATCATTCCAATGTTCTTCTGTTTGAATGCCTTGAGGTTATTCTCCCCGATAATCAGTTTCTCCTCATAACTCTGAATCTGCTCGTCAATAAAGCGAATGGCCGATGAAGAATCCTGTTTTTTGTCCCCAAGCCCCCCTTCCACGAAAATGGTTAGCAGCGACTGAACAATATCCTTGGCGAGTTTTGGATTCGGATTGTTATAGTGGATTGTAAAAAGATTATCGCGCCCTGTCGTCCCGAGTTGAATCTTTCCCATGAGCTCCTTGACAAGCTTTTCCTGCTCCTTGACATCCTTTACCTTGATATCCAGATCAACCATCCGGATGACTCTCTCGACATTGGGACGGCTGATCAGAGTCCGGCTCATGATGGAAACCTGCTGCTGCAAATCGGGAGAAATGGTCATGCCGGACATTAGAGGCTTCAATACATTCTGAGTGTCGACATAGATCCGTGCAGAGGCCTGATAATCGTCAGGCAGCTTGTATACGATGACCCAGCCTGCAATGGCGACGATCCACGCGGCGCCTACGGCAGCCCAGCGGTATTTCCATACGCCTTTCAGATAGACGAGAAGTTGGGTTGTCAGCTCCTCCATGTTTCAGATGACCCTTATAAACAAGATGCTGTTGCCGACTAGACTGTTGCTGCCATCTGGAACGGCAAAACTTCCGAAGGCGTGTTCCGGTGATGATTTGCAGGCAGGTATCCGCGCGTTGTCATTCCCGGAATGAGGATCTGAAATTTTGCTGGCGAGCAGGAATTACCCCCCTTGCGGAAACCTCCCGGACCTTCAGGAGAAACTGGATGAATCGGGGGCATGGTGATCAACAGGAGAAGATGTGTGGCGGCGCATTGGACGTCATTCAGAAAAAACTTTCGGGAATGACGAGAACATCGCCCTGACGCATGGGCACATTAGCCGATATGTCTCCGTCCCTGATGAGATCATCCAGCCTAACACTGAATTGTTGCTGTTTCCCATCTACGTTTCGAATAATTCTTGCCTTGTTGCCCGCGGCAAAATCGGTCATGCCGCCAACCTCGATCAGGACATCCATCAGTGTCATTTCTTCCCGGTAGGGAAGCGCCTGGGGTTTGGTCGCCTCGCCAATGACACGTATCTGTTCCGTGTAGGGCCCCACAAACTCCGTCACAACCACGGTCACAACCGGTTGCTGAATATACTTGGACAGGGCTTGTTCGATATCCCTTGCCAGCTGCGTCGACGTTTTTCCGCTGGCGGGCAGATCCTCCACCAGAGGAGTCGTGATTTTTCCATCCGGACGCACGGGTACCGCCATGGAAACTTCGGGATTGCGCCAGACGATGACGTCCACATTGTCGCCTGGGCCAATCAGATAATCGTGCGAGATATATTTTTCGTCGGGGCTGAGAGACGGGTATGTTTTACAACCGCCAAGGGAGAGGACTGGAAATACGACAGCCAGGCACGCCAGCGATTTCATGATTCTCATATACGGAGCATTCACTGAATTTTCCTTTTTTGTGATTGTGAGAGATGGCGATCCGAGCCGGGCGAAAAGCTATCCTATCGGAAAATAACGATGCTATAAGTCAACGTCTCTGTCAAGACAGTATTGATTCGAGTATGGTTTTTTGCAACGTGTGGCACAAATTCAGCATCGGCAAATTCATTTCATTG
>DASVYI010000397.1:0-5031 GCA_036392275.1 Nitrosospira sp.
AAATAGTCCAAAAAAAAGCCGGGGGGCTACCCGGCTTTTTTTCTTCCTGCGCTTCGACACTATGTGTCGGATTTTTCCGCTGCAGGCACCACAACCTGCTCCGGCCGGTCCAGTAACTCGACCAGCGCCATGGGTGCATTGTCTCCCGCACGAAAACCGTATTTCAGAATACGCAGATAACCGCCGTTTCTCGATTGGTAACGGGGACCAAGCTCCGTAAATAATTTTCCGACCATGTCACGGTCGCGCAAACGGTTGAATGCCAGACGCCGGTTAGCGAGAGACGGTTTCTTGCCAAGCGTTATCATCGGTTCAATTACACGGCGCAACTCCTTGGCTTTAGGCAGTGTGGTCTTGATAACCTCATGCCGCAGCAGGGAATTGGTCATGTTACGCAGCATCGAGAGACGATGGCTACTCGTGCGATTTAGTTTTCTAAGCCCATTATGGTGCCGCATGGCTTGTTTCCTTTTTACTTTTATCAAGGTTGGCCGGCGGCCAGCTTTCCAGCTTCATTCCCAGCGTCAGTCCGCGTGAAGCCAGTACCTCCTTGATTTCATTAAGTGATTTTCTCCCCAAATTGGGGGTCTTTAACAGTTCGGTCTCGGTACGCTGGATGAGGTCACCGATATAGTAGATATTCTCTGCCTTGAGGCAATTGGCGGAGCGCACCGTAAGCTCAAGATCATCCACCGGCCGCAAAAGCACCGGATCGATCTGCGGTAACTTCGGTTGCTCCACAGGTATTGGCGTGCCCTTCAGATCAGCGAATACCGATAGTTGTTCCACCAATACCTTCGCGGCATATCGGATCGCTTCCTCCGGATCGACAACCCCGTTGGTCTCGATATCCATTACGAGCTTGTCAAGGTCGGTTCGCTGTTCAACACGCGCGCTCTCTACGGCATAACTGACACGGCGAACCGGACTAAAAGAAGCATCGAGCAGAATGCTGCCGATCGTGCGGCCCTCATTTGCCACTTGCCGCACGGTTCCGGGTACATATCCGCGCCCCAGTTCTACCTTGATCTGCATGTCCAGCTTGCCACCTGCGGTGAGATGCGCAATGACATGGTCTGGATTGATAATTTCCACATCATGCACAGCTTCGATGTCCCCCGCCGTAACCGTGCCTTCACCTTTCTTTTTCAGGATCAAAATGGCCTCGGTGCGATTATGCAGCTTCAGTACGATACCTTTTAGATTGAGCAGAATATCGACCACATCTTCCTGCACACCGTCAAGTGCTGAATATTCATGTACCACGCCGCTGATCTGAACCTCAGTCGGTGCGAATCCCGGCATCGACGACAGCAGGATTCGGCGCAACGCATTTCCCAAGGTATGTCCATAACCACGTTCAAACGGTTCCATGGTAATCTTGGCGTGCAGAGGTGAGATAATCTGAACGTCAATAATGCGCGGCGTAAGAAAAGTGTTACTTGGCATAGGCCTGATCCTTTTGCGGAAAGCTTGGCAGTCTGATTACTTGGAGTACAATTCGACCACTAATGATTCATTGATGCTGGAGGGCAAATCGGATCGCTCCGGTCTGATCTTGAAAGTACCCTTCATGGCTTTGACATCCATCTCTATCCACTCGGGAAAACTTCGCCGTTCGGCCGCTTCCACCGCTGCCTTGATGCGCAAATGATTTTTTGCCTTTTCGGCAACCTCTATCACGTCACCGGGTTTTACCTGATAAGACGGAATATTAACCTTCCGGCCGTTCACCAGAATCGAATTATGGCGAACGATCTGGCGCGCCTCCGAACGCGATGCACCAAAGCCCATACGATATGAAACCGTATCCAGGCGGCATTCCAGCAATTGTAGTAAATTCTCGCCCGTGATGCCGCGTTGCCTGTCAGCTAGTTCGTAATTATTGCGAAACTGACGTTCCAACATTCCGTATATCCGGCGTAACTTCTGCTTCTCGCGCAGTTGCACACCGTAATCCGATAACCGTCCGCTTTTCTGGCCATGCTGACCGGGCGCGTAATTCCTGCGCTCTATTGCGCACTTGTCAGTAAAACACTTTTCACCTTTCAGAAAGAGTTTTTCTCCTTCCCGACGGCATTGACGGCACTTTGGATCAAGATTTCTGGCCACAATCCACTCCTTAAATACGGCGTTTCTTCGGCGGACGACAACCATTATGCGGAACTGGCGTCACATCCGAAATACTGGTAATTTTGAAACCGGCAGCGTTCAATGCCCGCACGGCGGACTCACGCCCGGGGCCGGGCCCTTTGATACGCACCTCCAGATTTTTTACACCGGACTCCTGCGCAAGCTTGCCTGCCTGCTCCGCTGCCACTTGAGCGGCGAACGGGGTACTCTTGCGCGAACCCTTGAAGCCCGCGCCGCCGGAAGTCGCCCACGACAACGCATTCCCCTGACGGTCGGTGATGGTCACAATCGTATTGTTAAAAGAGGCATGGACGTGCGCAATGCCTTCGGCGATGTTCTTTTTGACCTTTTTCCGTACCCGCGTCGCTGCTTTTACCATATGAATTATCCCTTGAACTTCCGTTCAGTTGGCCATTAAATATTTATTTAATTTCCTATTTCCCCGCCGGTTTCGCACTCGAGGCACGAACCGCCTTACGCGGCCCTTTACGTGTCCTGGCATTGGTGCGGGTACGCTGACCACGCACCGGCAGACCACGACGATGACGTAATCCACGGTAACAGCCAAGGTCCATCAAACGCTTGATATTCATCGATATCTCACGTCGCAGATCCCCCTCCACCGCAAATTTCGCCACTTGATCCCGCAGCTTATCCATCTGCGCGTCGGTTACATCCTTGATCTTGGTCGATGCCTCAATGCCGGCCGCCGCACAAATCTCCCTCGCCCTGGTGCGGCCTATGCCATAAATCGCGGTCAATGCAATTTCGGCATGCTGATGATTTGGGATATTCACTCCAGCGATACGGGCCATACTTTTTTTCCTAAAAGTTTTAGATTATAACATCGAACGCCGCGCGATCAGGTCAACCCTGGCGCTGCTTGTGCCTCGGATCCGTACAAATCACTCTCACCACGCGATTGCGCCGGATAATTTTGCAATTGCGGCAGATCTTTTTTACCGATGCCAATACCTTCATGGGTGTCTCCTTTTCCGCTATTTGGCGCGAAATGTAATTCGAGCCCTGCTCAAATCGTAGGGCGTAAGATCTACCGTCACCTTATCGCCCGGCAAGATACGGATGTAATGCATACGCATCTTTCCTGAAATATGCCCCAATACAACGTGCCCGTTTTCCAGCTTGACCCGGAACGTCGCATTGGGCAACGTCTCCAGAATCTCACCCTGCATCTGTATGGTTTCTTCCTTGGCCATCCTGTCCCTGGACTGATTACCGCGCGGGCAACCCGCCACCACCCTTGAAGTTGGCTTTCTTCAACAAGCTCTCATATTGGTGAGACATGATGTATGCCTGCACCTGCGCCATGAAATCCATCGTTACCACCACAATGATGAGCAAGGACGTTCCGCCAAAATAAAATGGCACATTCCATTTCAGGATCAGGAATTCCGGGAGCAAGCATACGAGCGTGACATAAATCGCTCCCGCCAGCGTAAGCCGCAGCATGATGCGCTCAATATAACGGGCGGTCTGCTCACCCGGGCGGATTCCTGGAATGAATGCCCCGCTCTTTTTCAGATTCTCTGCCGTTTCCTTGGGGTTGAATACCAGTGCCGTATAGAAGAAACAGAAAAACACGATCATCGCCGCATACATGATTACGTATATCGGCTGACCGGGCGACAGGGCGTTACTGATGTCCTTCAACCAGTTCATCGATTCCCCGCTGGAAAACCAGCCCGCCAGCGTAGCCGGGAACAATATGATACTGGAAGCGAAGATGGGAGGAATCACGCCGGCCATATTGAGCTTCAGCGGAAGATGGGAACTCTGGCCTCCATAAACCTTTCGCCCAACCTGCCGCTTCGCATAATTCACCAATATCTTGCGCTGTCCGCGCTCAACGAAAACGACGAAACCCGTCACCACGATAGCTGCCACAAAAATTCCCAATGCCACCAGAAAGTGCATGGCCCCGGTTCTTACCAATTCAAGCGTTCCACCGATTGCGCTGGGCAACCCGGCGGCAATCCCGGCAAAAATGATGAGAGAGATGCCGTTGCCGATTCCGCGCTCGGTAATCTGTTCACCCAGCCACATCAGAAATACGGTGCCGGTCACCAGGGTGATGACCGTTGTCAACAAAAACATGGGACCAGGCTCTATCACCAGTCCAGGCTGGGCCTGCAGTGCGATCGATATGCCATACCCTTGGACCAGTGCCAGCCCCAGCGTTCCATACCGGGTATACTGGGTTATCTTGCGGCGACCCGATTCGCCCTCTTTCTTCAATGCTTCCAGATAAGGAAACGCCACGGTACCGAGTTGCATGATGATCGAAGCCGAAATATACGGCATGATCCCCAGTGCAAATATCGAAAAACGGGAAAGCGCGCCACCGGAGAACATGTTGAACATTCCAAGAATGCCCCCCTGCTGTGACTCGAACAAATCCTTCAATACCACTGGATCGATACCAGGAACCGGCACATGTGCGCCGATACGATAGACAATCAGGGCGAACAACAAAAACCAGAGCCGGCGCTTCAAATCGCCAAGCTTTCCGGAAATTCCCTTGAGGGAGTCGCTAGCGGCCAATCTGAATCCTCTTGAGCTTATTCAATACTGCCGCCCATGGCCTCGATGGCGGCTCGCGCACCCTTGGTTGCCGAAATACCCCGCAGCTTCACCATGCGCTCTATTTTTCCGGAAAGTATCACTTTGACCGCCAGAGCGGCACTGGGAACGATCCCGGTACTCTTTAGCATCGAAATATCGATTATATCGCCTGGCAGTTTGCTTAAATCCGATAACCGCACTTGCACACTGCTCTTTCCAGTGAATGAAACAAAACCGCGTTTGGGCAAACGGCGTTGCAAGGGCATCTGCCCGCCTTCAAAGCCAACTTTGTGAAAACCGCCTGCGCGGGATTTT
>DASVYI010000398.1:0-27910 GCA_036392275.1 Nitrosospira sp.
GAATCGATTACCCGCCAGGCCGCTTCCCTTCCATCCTTCAGCTCGAACGATACGATCCCGCCGCCGGTTTTCTGCTGGCGCCTGGCAAGTTCATGTTGCGGGTGCGAGGGCAAGCCGGGGTAATGAACCCTCGCGACGCCGGGCTGCGCTTCCAGCCAGCGCGCAACCTGCAGGGCATTCGCGGAGTGCGCATCCATGCGTATTTTCAGTGTTTCCATGCCTTTCAGGATGACCCACGCATTGAACGGGCTCAGACTGGGACCGGCGGTGCGCAGGAACCCGAACACGCCTCCTTCCATCAATAGATCCCGCTTGCCAAGCACTGCGCCGCCCAGAACTCTTCCCTGGCCTTCGAGATATTTGGTGGCCGAATGAATGACGATATCGGCGCCCAGGTCGAGCGGACGTTGCAGCGCCGGGGAACAAAAGCAGTTATCGACCGCCAGCCACGCACCGGCCTTTTTTGCCACCGCTGCGAGCGCGGCAATGTCCGATATTTCCGTAAGGGGATTCGACGGAGTTTCGATGAATAACAACCTGGTATTGGGCTTTACTGCCGATTCCCAGGCTTGCACATCGGTTGCGGAAACAAACGTCGTCTCGATATCGAAGCGCTTGAGAATATTATTGAACAGGCTCACCGTGGCGCCGAACAGGCTGCGCGAAGCAACGATGTGATCGCCGGCGGAAAGCAGGCCCATCACACAGGAAAGTATCGCGGACATCCCGGAAGAAGTGGCCACACAGGCTTCCGCGCCTTCCAGCGCGGCGAGCCGTTCCTCGAAGGCCGTCACGGTGGGATTGGTGAAGCGCGAATAGATATTCCCCGCTTCCGCTCCCGAAAAGCGTGCTGCAGCCTGGGCAGCGCTGTCGAATACAAAACTCGAGGTCAGGAATAGGCCCTCGGAGTGTTCATTGAATTGACTGCGGTGGATGCCGGTGTGCAATGCCAGGGTTTCCAGCGCCATTGCTTCAGGCTCAAAATTATCAGACATGCAGAATCTCTCCCAATAAAAAACCCGTTCAGCATTCGCTAAAACGGGTTCCCCGCTTTAGCCGAACTTATAACGCGCCCGCAAGCTGAATATCAAATCGGCGCCAAAATCAAATCCTGTACTATCTATGTTGCTAAATTATAAAATCCCTGTCAAATTTTCGTACTTTTATTAGTTGATCCTATTCCATTCTTACGAGATTCAAATCCAGTTGCGTACTGGCTGCAGGCCGCGACAGGGGCGCGCCGCCAAGACGCTGTGCCGCTAAAACCGCCAGGTATTCCGCCGTAACGTCTCCCGTGATGTAGTGACCGTCGAAACAGGACGTTTCATAGCGGGTAATGGATGGATTAATCCGGCGGACATCGCTGATGAGGGAATCGAGATCCTGATAAACAAGATGGTCGGCGCCGATTTCTCGGCAAATTTCATCGTCATCCCGTCCCGTGGCGATGAGTTCCTGGTGAGTGGGCATATCGATCCCGTATACGTTGGGGAATCTCACCGGTGGCGCGGCGGAAGCAAAATAGACCTTGTGGGCGCCCGCTTCCTGCGCCATTTGCACGATTTCACGGCTGGTGGTTCCGCGCACGATCGAATCGTCCACAAGTAGCACATTCTTGCCTCGAAACTCGACACTCATGGCATTGAGCTTCTGCCTGACCGATTTGCGCCGCTGCTGCTGACCCGGCATGATGAAGGTGCGCCCGATATAGCGGTTCTTGACGAACCCTTCGCGAAAACTCACGCCTAGACGGTTGGCAAGCTGCAAGGCGCTGGGGCGGCTGGAATCAGGAATCGGAATGACCACGTCGATATCGAGATGCCGCATGGTTGCAGTAATTTTATCGGCCAGACTCTCGCCCATGTTGAGCCGTGTCTCGTATACCGAAATACCGTCCATTACCGAATCGGGACGAGCTAAGTAGACATACTCGAAGATGCAGGGATTATGCGAAGGACTGGCTGCGCATTGTTTATTGTAGAAATTGCCCTTCTCATCAATAAAAATTGCCTCTCCCGGCGCGACATCCCGTATCAGCTTGAATCCCAGCGTATCCAGCGCCACGCTCTCGGACGCCACCAGATATTCAATCCCATGCTCGGTCTCGGCGGAGCCAAACACTAGCGGGCGGATTCCATAAGGGTCGCGAAAAGCCAGCAACCCATAACCCGCTATCATCGCTACAACCGCGTAGGCACCCCGGCAGCGCTGATGCACCCTGGATACTGCGGTAAAAATGGAAACGGGATCCAGCTGTTGATTTTTCGTGCTTCTCTGCAATTCATGCGCCAGTACGTTGAGCAGCACTTCCGAATCAGAACTGGTATTGACGTGGCGCAAATCCTCGCGAAACAATTCCTGGTTGAGTTGCATCGCATTGGTGAGATTGCCGTTGTGCCCAAGCACGATGCCAAAGGGCGAGTTCACATAAAACGGCTGTGCTCCGGCAGGCGATTCGGTCGAGCCGGTGGTGGGATACCGTACATGCCCGATACCCATATTGCCGGCCAGTGAGCGCATATTCCGGGTACGAAACACGTCCCGGACCAGACCGCCCCCCTTGTGCATGTGGAATGTATTGCCTTCGGCGGTGACAATGCCGGCAGCATCCTGTCCGCGGTGCTGGAGCACCAGCAGTCCGTCATATAGCAATTGATTGACGGGGGTATTTGCGACCAGGCCCAGAATTCCGCACATGTTTGCGTTCCGAAAGATTACTTAGATTAATGATGCACAAAAAGGTGCAATAAATTCATGCTGGCGCTGCGCTTCCGGATCCCGGATCCCCGGTGAGTCAGAAAAGTCGTTATGATAACCGTTCATCGTTCCGTTTCAATCTCACGAAATTGATGTGCCGGGATAAATCCTGCGGCAGCAAGGGTATCGCCATCATGACCGCCATTTCCAGGGGTCCGCTCAGCATGGCTTTTCGCCAGAATGGCTCTTGCGGAAGCGCGGTCAACCCCGCGGCCAGAACAATTGACAGCACGACCAGCAGCCCGCGTACGAAGCCGAACACCGAACCCAGAAACCTGTCGGCAAGCCCCAGTCCCGCGGTTTTTGTCAGGGCCGATGCCGCCATGGCCGTCAGTCCCATTACCAGCAGCGTTGTGAGAAATAGCGCGGCAAATGCCAGAAGCATGCGCAGTGATTCGCCGGTGATGAAAGACGGCAGCATGGGCGCAAACTGCGCCGCAAAGGAATTCGCCACCATGAACGCGACGATCCATCCTGCCAGCGACACCAGCTCGCGCACAACACCCCGAACGAAGCTCAGCACAACCGATATGCAGAGTATGGCAAGAACGCAATAATCGAACGCGGTCATCTCAAGGCGGTCACTTCAAAGTCGATTTGGCCCGACTGTCATAAAATCCATAGCTTTATGATAGTACTATTTGTCCGTAACCACGCCGTCAAATCCCAGATTCTTCAGTTTCTGGCGGGTCACCTCCGCTTGCTCGCGAGTACGGAAAGGTCCGACCCGCACACGAGTGATTTCGCCTTTCCCGGTTCCCTTTTCTACCCCCTTTTCTACCCCCTTTTCCGTATTCTTTTCAGCCTTCAAGGTTTCCGTATAGGCCCTGGCGTCCGCACTGGCCGTGGAATCCACATACTCGCCCGGATCCCTCGACACCAGATTTTGCAACTGCTGCCTCGCCTTGTCCGGGTTGGAGAAGGCGCCCAGTTGCACCACAAACGCGTCAGTGGCAGCAGGGGTTGCGCCAGCGGTAGCCGTGAAGGCTTTTGCGTCTTCCGGTCCAGCCTTCGTATCCGTATTCTCTCCGGCTGCCTTGACCGCCGGTTCCTTGGATGTGGCCGGTTTTACCGGCGGCTCTGGCGTAATCCGGTCCTCCTGCCGGGTTCCAGGCGGAGATTTTCCGGCGGTTGCCCCGTCGACCGTACCGGCGGTGCCGGCGGTGCCGGCCGCACCGGCGGGTTGCGCGGCACCGGAACCAGGCTCTTCCGCGGAGTCTTCCGGAGGTATGCGGATGTCAATCTCCTGGCTTCGCTGTTCGGGCTTTCTGTCCAGCAACATCGGCAAGATTACAACCGCAGCGATCACCAGGGTAACGGCGCCGACCAGCCGTCTCCTGGCGCGTTTCCTGAGCTGAATTTCTTCTTCGCTAACCGTCTTGGCCATCTGTATTCTGGATTGCCGCGTGCTTACGAGTATTCAAGCGCGCCCCACCGTATTCCGGTACCGCAACACTTCGGCCACGGTATGGAATGAGCCAAAAACGCAGATTCTATCATTTCCGGCTGCCCGCTCACAGGCATATGCATAGGCCGCGGCAGGATCCGGAAAAGTGTGAACGGCCTCTTTCCCTGCCGCAACGTCTTTACCCGGCTCAGCGGTGCGCAGCGCCTGCACGATTTCATCGGCCGAAGCGCCGCGAGGTGCATTGATGCCCGCGATCAGCCAGACATCGACGTTCCCGGCCACCGCCCGTGCCACACTCGCGATGTCCTTGTCCTTGAGCATGGAGAACACGGCATAAGTCCTGTTAAAACGGCCCATGCGATCGAGATTACCGGCCAGTGCGCGCGCGGCGCCAGGATTATGGGCCACATCCAGTACGGTGACCGGCCTCCCCGGCAATACCTGAAATCGGGCGGGCCAGCTGACCTCCAGCAAGCCCTGGCGTATGTTGCCCATGGTAATCGGCAGACTGTCCTTCACGGCATCGAGCGCGGCCAGGCAGGCGCTGGCGTTATACAGCTGATAGTCCCCCCGCAGGGCGGGATACGGCAGCGAATGGCGTTTCCCCTGTTCGCCCCAATAACTCCATCCTGCTTCGCCGGCTGTATAACCGAAGTGTTCGCCGATTTGCAGAAATTTCGCTCCGATATCCTTTGCATGCTGACGGACCGTCATGGGAACATCCGGCTCGGCGCAGATTGCGGTCCGCTCGCTTCTGAAAATTCCTGCTTTCTCGAATCCGATTTTTTCGCGCGTGTCGCCGAGATAATCCATATGGTCGAAGTCGATGCTGGTTACCACCGCGCAATCGGGATCGAAAATATTGACTGCATCCAACCGCCCGCCCAATCCCACTTCCAGGATGGCCACCTCTACTTCAGCCGTGCTGAACAATTGTATTGCAGCCAACGTCCCGAACTCGAAATAAGTCAGGGAAACGCCACAGCGTGTTCTCGCTGCCTCCACCGCCTCGAAGGCAGCGCATAACTCGGCGTCGCCCGCCTCCCGCTGAGCTATCCGCACCCGCTCGTTATAACGGAGCAGATGGGGCGAAGTGTAGCAACCGGCGCGGTATCCCGCACAACTCAAGATGGCTTCCATCATGACGCACGTCGACCCCTTGCCGTTGGTTCCGGCAACGGTGATGACCGGAAAGGACGGAGCCAGCCCCAGCTCGGCCCTGACTTGGTCCACACGCCCCAGCCCCATCTCGATAGTTTTCGGATGGAGGCCTTCCAGATAATTCAGCCAATCCGGAAGCGTCCGTGATTCCGGATGGGGCTCAATCATGACTGTCTATGGCCCCGATAATCAAGTTTGAAAGGAGATGATAAAAAATCATGAGACTCGGCGAGCAGCAGGGAGAATAGGAAAGCGGGGAGAACATGAGCGACGAAAGAGCGACGGGAATAGTAGCGCCGGTCGGCAGGAAAACCGCGTCGTTCCGCAAATCCTCAGGATGGAGGCGGAGCACGCCTCAGCAATGTGCACAGGTTCGCAACTTTGTCGCGCATGCGCCTCCGGTCCACGATCATGTCGATCGCTCCATGTTCCAGCAGGAATTCCGCGCGCTGAAAGCCCTCCGGCAGGGTCTGGCGCACTGTCTGCTCGATTACTCGCGGCCCCGCAAAACCAATCAGCGCGCCCGGCTCGGCGATGACCACGTCGCCGAGGAAAGCGAAACTTGCCGATACACCGCCCATGGTCGGATCGGTCAACACGGAAATGAATGGGAGTTGTTCCTCGCTCAATTGGGTAAGCGCCGCGGTTGTTTTCGCCATTTGCATCAACGACAGCAGACCTTCCTGCATGCGCGCGCCGCCACTGGAGGCAAAGCATACAAAAGCCAGACGCTGTTCCACGCAAACCTGCACGCCCCGAACGAAACGCTCCCCAACCACCGAGCCCATCGACCCGCCCATGAAGCCAAATTCGAATGCCGCCGCAACCAGCGGTACCGTTTTGACACTCCCCTGCATGATCACGAGGGCATCATCTTCATCGGTATCCTGCTTCGCCTCTGCCAGCCGGTCGACATAGCGCTTGCTGTCCTTGAATTTCAACGGATCGAGCGATTGCACCTCCGAGCCGATCTCATAACGCCCTTCGGTATCCAGAAACAGATCGAGGCGAACCCTGGCAGAAATTCTGTTGTGATGATTGCACTTGGGGCAGACATTGAGATTGTTTCCGAGGTCGGAGTAATACAGCACCGCATCACATGATGCGCACTTGCTCCACAGCCCCTCGGGCACAACTTTTTTTTCTCCGCTTTCCTTGCGTTTGATTTTTGGCGGGAGAAGTTTTTGAAACCAGCTCATAGATTTGCGTTAATGACGGCGATCCAGGGGTATGCCGAAAATTGTATTTTCACCTGCCAGTGTGCTACGCGGGACTCGCTTCGTCGACCGCGACGCGCAGGCCTTTCACCAGCCGGTATACATTCTCCAGAACTTCTGGTTTTGCGGATTTTTCTATTTCCTCGACGATACGGCTGCCAACCACCACCCCATCGGCGAGCTGCGCCACCGCCTTCGCTGCCGTCTTGTCGCGTATGCCGAAACCAACGCCAATCGGGAGGGAAATATGTGAACGCAACTGAGTCAACTTGTTGGCGACATCGCGCAAATCGAGGTTGAGCGCACCGGTCACGCCTTTCAACGATACATAATAAACATATCCCTGCGCCAGCTTTGCCACGTGCTCGATGCGCGCTTGCGGTGTCGTCGGCGAGAGCAGGAAAATCGCGTCGATTTTCCTGTGCTTGAGATGCCTTACCCACTCCGCGGATTCTTCCGGCGGATAATCCACCGTCAATACCCCATCCACGCCGCACTCTTCCGCTCTTGCAGTGAATGCGTCATAGCCCATCGCCTCGATTGGATTCGCATAACCCATCAGCACGACAGGGGTGCTCTGATTGCTCTTCCTGAAGTCTTCCACCATGGTCAGCACATCTTTCAGGCTCACGCCGTGTCTCAAGGCCCGCTCGGACGAGCGCTGTATCGCCGGCCCGTCAGCCATGGGATCGGAAAATGGGACCCCGAGCTCGATGATATCCGCCCCCGCCTTGACCAGCTCATGCATCAATGCAGTCATCATCGCAGGTTCGGGGTCGCCCGCCGTGATGAAAGGAATCAGGGCTTTCCGCTTTTGCTGGCGAAGCTTGTCGAATACGGTTGTAATACGGGACATAAGAAGAGAATCGAAATCAAAAGGTTATACCGGAGGCTTGCGCCACGGTTGCCATATCCTTATCACCGCGCCCGGAAAGATTCACCAGTAGGAGCTTATCGCGGCCAAGCATGGGCGCGAGCTGCGCAGCATACGCCAGCGCATGGCTGGATTCCAGAGCTGGTATGATACCCTCATAACGGCACAGGCTGTGGAATGCTCCCAGCGCCTCGGCGTCCGTTATCCCGACATATTCGGCGCGATTGCTGTCCTTGAGCCAGGCATGCTCCGGGCCCACGCCGGGATAATCCAGGCCGGCTGAAATGGAATGGGTTTCAATGATCTGCCCATTCTCATCCTGAATCAGGTAGGTGCGGTTGCCATGCAATACGCCGGGTCTGCCGCTGGTCAGGGTTGCGGCATGCTGGCCGCTTTCGATTCCAAGCCCCGCCGCCTCCACGCCTATCATGCGGACATCGCTGTCGATGTATGGATAAAACAGGCCAATCGCATTCGACCCGCCGCCCACGCAGGCGATCAGCGCGTCCGGCTGCCGGCCATACTCTTCCTGCATCTGCAGGATTGATTCACGTCCTATGATTGCCTGGAAATCCCGCACCATCATCGGATAGGGATGCGGTCCCGCCACCGTGCCGATAATGTAAAAAGTATTCTCGACATTGGTCACCCAGTCCCGCATGGCCTCGTTCAATGCATCTTTCAATGTCCTGGAGCCCGACTCGACCGGAATCACCGTTGCACCCAGCAGCTTCATCCGGTAAACGTTGGCGGCCTGGCGTTCGACGTCCGTGGAACCCATGTAGACGACGCATTCCATCCCATAGCGCGCGGCCACCGTGGCGCTGGCCACGCCATGCTGACCCGCCCCGGTCTCGGCAATAACGCGCGATTTACCCATGCGCCGGGCCAGGAGCGCCTGGCCGATGGCATTGTTGATCTTGTGGGCGCCGGTGTGATTCAGGTCTTCCCGCTTCAGCAGAATCTGCGCGCCTCCAAGGTGCGCCGACCATCTTCGGGCATGATAAATGGGGCTGGGACGACCCACATAGTGCTTCAATTCATGGGCAAATTCCGCCTGAAAATCGGCGTCGTTGCGATAACGCTCATAACTCAGGCGCAAATCTTCCAGTGCCGCAATCAGGGTTTCAGCGACAAACACGCCCCCATATGGGCCAAAATGCCCCTGGCTGTCGGGAAGGTCATAAATTTTCACTGGCTCGAACTCCTTGCATGAACGCGGCGATTTTCTCCGCGTCTTTGATGCCTTTGGCGGTTTCGACACCGCTCGATACGTCAACCGCCCATGGCCGGATCCGCCTGATCGCCTCCAGGACATTATCTGGGTGCAACCCCCCGGAAAGAATCAGTGGAAGCGGTAGATCCCGGGGAATCAGATTCCAGTCAAACGCGCTGCCAGTGCCACCCGGCTCGCCCTCGACGTAGGTATCCGCCAGCAATCCCCTGGCTCCGCCATAGCGGGTCGCGTATTGTAGCAAATCTATCCCCGCGCTGACTCGCACCGCCTTGATATAAGGCAGGAAAAATTGCCTGCAGAAATCCTCGGCTTCATTGCCGTGAAACTGCAGCAAATTGAGACCCGCAACCGAAGAGGTTTCCTTGACCCACGCCGGATCCGGATCCACATATACACCTACCGCGGTAATGAATGGCGGCAATACGGCAACAATTTCCCGGGCTTTTTCCGGCGTGACATAACGCGTGCTTTGTCTCCAGAATACGAACCCGATGGCGCTGGCGCCGTGATGCACCGCCGCCAGTGCATCCTCGACACGCGTGATACCGCAAATTTTTACCCGAACAGTCATGGTCGATGTCTATCCATGCTCATCTCAACTATCATACGGCTTTCAATAAAATTACTGTCAATCCTCAGTGCGTGCCGGCTGGACGAACCTTGCGGCGGGATCAGCCCGCCGGTCCCCGGCAATACCGCTGCAAGCGCTGGCTCGACAAAACGGGGGAGCTTCCATTTGTCATCATATCGGACGCCTGCGAGGTATAGCCCCGCCGCAGAAAATGTGGGGGCAGCATCGCAACGCCGGCGGCTCCTCAGCAGCTCCCGCATCCATTCCGGAGGATACTTGCGCTTGCCCACATATACCAGGCAACCGATGATATTGCGAACCATGTGGTGTAAAAATGCATTGGCGCGTAATTCGAAGACGATGATATCGCCCTGCCGGGTTATATCGATCCTGGTCAGATTGCGTATGGGAGATTTGGCCTGGCACTCCGCGGCCCGGAATGCGCTGAAATCGTGCTCGCCCAGGAGCAGTTGCGCGGCAGCCTGCATGGATTCGACATCGAGCGCCTGGTGAAACCAGCCCATCCTGTGATGATAAAGGCCAGGCCGTACGGGGCTGTTCGACAGCAGGTACAGGTAACAGCGCTCGGTGGCGCAGTAGCGCGCATGAAAATCATCCGGCACCGGGGAGGCCCACAGGATCGCGACAGTATCAGGCAACAGCGCGTTGACGCCACGAACCCAAGCCGTCGCGGGCCGCTCCGCCTGGGTGTCGAAATGCACCACCTGATACGCCGCGTGCACCCCCGCGTCGGTTCGTCCCGCGGTAACGATCCGGATACTGCCACCCGCGATTTTTGACAGCGCGGTCTCCAGAGCGTCCTGCACCGAGCCGCCTGAACGCTGACTCTGCCAGCCGCAAAAACCGCTGCCGTCGTATTCCAATACCAACGCGATCCTCACGGCACAGGCACTGTCTCATTCATTGCCAGGGAATTCCGGAAAGTTTCATGAAGGCACCAGCGAAACCAGTCACGGAAGTCCAGCGGGCATCCCCGAGGGGAATTGAAGCAATCCTGGTTGAGAGCATGCGGACGGCGTTCTTACAGATTGGCCAGCATCAGCCTCGCGCTTTCCTGCTGCCGGGCATCACCTTCCTCAATGACTTCCTGAAGAATCTGCCTTGCAGCATCCTTATCATCCATCTCCTGATAAGCTCTGGCGAGATCTATTTTATTAATGATTTCATACTGATGTGTATTTCTTTCCACAGATTCGGTTTTCATGATTTTTGCGGACTCCGCCTCGCCCATGTCCAAAGCGGTATCAACCGGATCATGTCCGGGGAACGGCACATGTTCCGCCTCATGGGCGAACCTGGCGGGGTGCGCTACCGAACTCTCGGGTACCTCTTGAGCTTTATCCTGAGGCTGGGGCGGCGCTAAGCTGGAGGTGCCATCCTCATCGGAATCGAACAATGACGATGACTTCGGTGCGCGTACCATCGATACCCCGACTATACCGGTAATCAGAAGAACCAGTGCGCCACCGAGATATTCAAAATTGGCCACAAGGTCATCGATGATCGTGCCTTTGCCGCGCGCACGCGCGCCCGCATCCGTGTCCGGGACCGGTTCGTGGGTCAGCTTCGCCCGTTGCACAGGTTTGGCTATTTCGACCGGCTTATCCGCGCCCGTGGGGTTTTCCGGGGTTGCCGCGGTGTGCCCCGGTTCAATGACTTCATTCCCCGTGGATGATGGCTGGGATGCTGCATCGGCCAGCGGCTGCGCTACCCCGGCTGTCTCCGGATTCGATTCGGGCTGAGGCGAAGCAGCCCCGGGCGGAGTGGACACCGCAGCGGGTACCGGGGCAGTCCCCGGCCGGGAAGCTTCGGCCCGCTTCTGCATCTCGGCCAAGGCAAGGTTTTTCAACTCGAGCAGTTGCTGCAATTCCTTTATATTCTTCTCGAGCAGCGCGATCCGCTCATTGGCTTCGCGCAATGCCTTGCTTTTTGCTATGACATCCTCTTCCACCGCCTGAAGCCGGTCCCGAGCACCTGGTTGTTCCGATTGTTTTTCACCCGAATTCTCGCCGGGGCTGGTACCCTTTCCGCCCGCACCGCTCATTCCATTGTTGTCCGCATTCCATGGCTCTGCACCTTTGGAAAGCCTTAGAACTTCCTTGGCGGGCTCCCGTGCCGCAATGCTGTCTGCCTCAACCGTTCGATCGATTTTTCCGGTAACCGTCTGTTTTAATTCTTCCACCTCCCCCGCCGCCGGAGGAAACCTCCGCTGGTTCCAGTCTACCGTTTGTATCTGCACTTCCTTGCTGGCTTCCGCCGGGCTTATCGCAACGATTTCCCCGCCGTCCGGTATTCTTAAAACCAGCCCGGCCTTGAGCTGATGCATGTTATTGCCGATGAAAGCATCCGGGTTAGCGCGGTGGAGAGCGACCAGCATCTGGTTGAAGGTTGTCCCGGCAGGCAGGACGATATTGCTCGCTATCCCCCCCAGGGTGTCGCCCTGCTTTACAGGACCATAGACCGCATAGACCGTATGGGCCTTGCCATCGGACGGCAACGATTCCGCCGCTGCCGGCGCTTTATCATCGTGCTTGACGGATGCATGAACCCTCTCAACCGCCGGCTCGCCTTTGACTGAAACCGGGGGTTGAGCCTGAACGATGGGTTTTGCAGGCGGATGCGCATCATTTTCCGGCTGAGCAAGGACAACGGTATATTCACGCAGTAATCGTCCCGATGACCAGTTCAACTCGATCAACATGTTCAGCAAGGGTTCGGCAACCGCCTGCGGAGAAACGATCTTGACGTAGGGTAATCCATCGGTACGGGTTTCGACGCTCGCCCTGAATGTGGAAAGAACGGGCAGATAATCGACATTTGCCTGGCGAAAAGTTTCTTGCGGCGCCAGTCGTGCGTTTAATGACGACCTCTCCTCTTTTTTTACCGCAATCAGGTCGATTTCGGCCTTGAACGGTTGTCCCGGCGCGGACGTGACGGACAGCTTGCCCAGCCCGGCCGCGCTGGCCGCCAGCGGCGGCATGAACGCCATGAAAAGCAGGCACGCTTTGGTGGATCTCAGCATGGCACGTCTTTCAGAAAATCCGAAGGGAAAGCATATACGGATGGATGGATATTACGTCGCCTGTTCAACAATTGCCGAAACAGTTCCTCCGGTATAGCAGACAAAGGTGGTAAGCAAGGGTTCCGGGCAAGGGTTCCGGGGGCAAGGGTTCAAACATGTGCCTCAGCAATGGTCCACCCCAGCAATGTCCCGGTAGAGTTCGTTTCTGCCTCTACCATGAAGATAGGAAAAAATCCGGATCTGCGCTGATTTACCAGCCGTCAAACTCTTACCGAATAAAAAACATTACGCGATTTATCAATTCTTCATGCTTCCACAAGAATTCTCAGCATCCGGCGCAAAGGCTCTGCCGCGCCCCATAACAACTGGTCGCCCACCGTGAAGGCGGAAAGGTATTCTCCTCCCATGGCAAGCTTGCGCATGCGCCCCACCGGTATGGTCAAGTTCCCGGTCACCGCGGCCGGCGTCAACTCCTTCAAGGTGCTCTCGCGCTGATTGGGGATCACTCGCACCCAGCTATTGGAGGCGGCGAGAATATCCTCGATCTCATCCAGCGGCACATCCTGCTTCAGCTTGATGGTGAGTGCCTGGCTGTGGCAGCGCATCGCGCCCACGCGCACACAGATGCCATCAACAGGCACCATCCGATCGGTGCGCCCGAGGATCTTGTTTGTCTCGGACTGGCCTTTCCATTCTTCCCGGGTCTGTCCATTGCCGAGATCCCGGTCTATCCAGGGTATGAGGCTGCCCGCCAGCGGCACGCCGAAATTCTCGGTGGGGAAATTGCCATTACGCAGGGTTCCCGCGACTTCGCGATCGATATCGAGTATGCCTGAAGCGGGGTCATCCAGCAGGTCTTTCGCCACGCGATGGGCTTCACCCATCTGTAGCAGCAGTTCCCGCATGTTTTGCGCGCCGGCGCCGGATGCCGCCTGATAGGTCATGGCACTCATCCATTCCACCATATCCGCCTCGAACAATCCGCCCACCGCCATGAGCATCAGGCTTACGGTACAATTTCCGCCGATGTAATTTTTTACGCCATCATGCAGGGCCTGCTCGATGACCGGCATATTGACCGGATCGAGAATGATGACCGCATCCTGGCCCATGCGCAATGTCGAAGCCGCATCGATCCAGTATCCTTGCCATCCTCCCTGGCGCAGCTTGCTGAAAATCTCGCCGGTATAGTCGCCGCCCTGGCAGGAGATGAGGATATCCATGGCTTTGAGCTCATCGATATCATACGCATCCTTGAGCGGCAGCGTTTCCTTCCCGATATCCGGACTTTTTCCACCCTTCTGGGATGTCGTGAAAAATACCGGTTCAACCAATGAGAAATCGTTTTCTTCCCGCATTCTCTGCATGAGAACCGAGCCCACCATGCCGCGCCAGCCTATGAATCCTACTCGCTTCATCGATCGCCTCAATTTTCCTCTGTTTATAGGTTAGCCAGAACCGCGTCGCCCATCTCCGCGGTGCCGGCCCTTTTCATTCCCGGTTCATAAATGTCCGCGGTGCGGTAGCCTTGCGCCAGAACTTTCTTCACCGCGCCTTCGATACGGGACGCCGCGGATTCCAGATCGAAGGTATGGCGCAACATCATTGCTGCCGACAGTATCGTTGCCAGGGGATTGGCCAGATTTTTTCCGGCGATGTCTGGCGCGGAACCGTGTATCGGCTCATACAAGCCCTTGTTGTTCTCATCGAGCGATGCCGAGGGCAGCATGCCGATCGAGCCGGTCAGCATCGATGCCTCATCCGAAAGAATATCGCCGAACATGTTGCCCGTCACCATGACATCGAATTGCCGGGGATTACGTATCAATTGCATCGCGGCGTTATCCACCAGTATGTGCGAGAGTTCAACATCCGGATATTCCTTCGCCGTTTCGGTCACCACGTCGCGCCACAATTGCGTGCATTCGAGCACATTCATCTTGTCGACCGAGCAAAGCCTGCGATTGCGTTTACGCGCCGCCTTGAAGGCCACCCGGGCAATTCTGGCGATCTCCGCTTCATTGTATATCATGGTGTTAAAACCTACGCGCCGGCCATCACGCAGCTCGATGCCGCGCGGCTCGCCGAAATAAATGTCACCGGTCAATTCTCTCACAATAAGAATGTCCAAGCCCGCCACGACCTCGGGTTTGAGCGTCGAGGCGTTGGCAAGTTCGGGGTAGAGCAGCGCGGGGCGAAGATTGGCAAACAAATTCAATGCCTTGCGTATGCCAAGCAGCCCCTTCTCGGGCCGTAGCGGACGCGGCAGCGCATCATACTGCGGCCCCCCCACCGCGCCGAGGATCACGGCATCGGCTTCGGCGGCAAGCTTGCGCGTGGCCTCGGGAAACGGTTCACCCGCGGCGTCCACCGCACAGCCGCCCAGCAACCCGGGTTCCAGTTCAATTTTTAACCCGTCACTTCTCAATGCTTCCAGCACGCGCACGGCTTGAGCGACGATTTCCGGACCAATGCCGTCCCCGGCCAGAACTGCGATCTTCATTGAATTCTTTTCCTGCGCGATGCGCCCTTGGTGCCGCCTTTCATGCAAACAGCCATGGCTGCGCAGCCCGTTGCTTCTCCTCGAACGCCCTGATCCTGTTCGAGTGCTGCAAAGTCAGGCCGATCTCATCCAGACCATTCAACAGGCTATGTTTGCGGAACGAATCGATATCGAACCGGAAATGCTTGTTGCCAGGCGTCGTCACCAACTGATTCTGCAGATCGACCGTCAACCGGTAGCCTTCGGCCGCTTCGACTTCGTGGAACAGCTGATCCACGCTGCCTGCGTCGAGCACGACCGGAAGCAAACCGATCTTAAAACAATTGTTGAAAAAAATATCGGCGAAACTTGGCGCGATGATCACCTGAAAGCCGTAATCCTGAAGAGCCCAGGGCGCATGCTCACGACTGGACCCGCAGCCGAAATTTGCGCGCGCAAGCAGTATCTCTGCACCGCGGTAACGCGGCAGGTTGAGGACGAAATCCGGATTCGGCTTACGCCGGGACGGGTCCATCCCCGGCTCGCCGTGATCGAGATAACGCCATTCGTCAAACAGGTTCTGGCCAAAACCGGACCGTTTGATCGATTTCAGAAATTGTTTCGGTATGATGGCATCGGTATCGACGTTCGCGCGATCCAACGGGACCACCAGTCCCTCACAGGAAATAAATTTTCTCACCCTGCACCCGCTTCCTGTTCCAGTCTACCATTCAGAAAAATGACAAAAGATATGCGCTTGAATCCCACGGATCAAATCTGGCGCACATCCACAAAATGACCCGCGACCGCAGCCGCCGCAGCCATTGCCGGGCTTACCAGATGAGTTCGCCCCCCGGGCCCTTGCCGGCCTTCGAAGTTGCGGTTGGAGGTCGAGGCGCAGCGCTCGCCGGGCAAAAGCCGGTCGTCGTTCATCGCAAGACACATCGAGCAGCCGGGCTCGCGCCATTCGAATCCTGCGTCACGAAATATCTTGTCGAGACCTTCCTGTTCCGCCTGCTGTTTGACCAGACCGGAACCCGGCACGACCATGGCAAGCTTGATGCTGTCGGCAATATGCCGGCCCTTGACCACTGCTGCCGCGGACCGCAAGTCCTCTATACGCGAATTCGTGCACGAACCGATGAATATCTTGTCAGGACGAATTTCGCTGATCGGCGTATTGGGTGTGAGCCCCATATATTTCAGCGCATGCTCCATATCATGGCGTTTCACGATATCGTCGATCCGTGATGGATCCGGCACTTTGCCGTCTATGGCCGTGACCATTTCCGGGGATGTTCCCCATGTTACCTGCGGCTTGATCTGTGCCGCATCCAGTGCTACCACCTTGTCAAAATGCGCGCCCTCGTCACTTTTAAGGGTGCGCCAGTAAGCAACCGCTTTTTCCCATAGATCACCTCTTGGTGCGAACGGCCGGCCCCGGACGTATTCGATCGTGGTATCGTCCACCGCTATCATCCCGGCACGGGCGCCTGCTTCGATGGCCATATTGCAAAGCGTCATCCGCCCTTCCATGGAAAGCGCGCGGATGGCACTTCCCGCAAACTCGATGGCGTAGCCCGTTCCGCCCGCAGTACCGATCTCGCCGATGATCGCAAGCGCGATATCCTTGGCGGTGACACCATAGCCCAGTTCACCTTCGACCGACACTTTCATGGTCCTGGATTTTTTTGCGACCAGGCATTGGGTGGCCAGTACGTGCTCCACTTCCGAGGTGCCTATGCCAAAAGCCAGACATCCGAACGCACCGTGCGTACTGGTATGTGAATCACCGCATACCACAGTCATGCCTGGCAGTGTGGCGCCCTGCTCCGGTCCAATCACGTGAACGATCCCCTGGCGGATGTCATTCATCCTGAACTCCGTAATATCGAGTTCTTCGCAATTCTGGTCGAGCGTTTCCACCTGAATACGCGATATGGGATCGCTGATGCCATGGCTGCGCCCGGTGGTAGGCACATTGTGGTCAGCCACCGCCAGAATGGAACTTCGCCTCCAGGGTTTGCGCCCAGCCAGCTTCAGCCCCTCGAATGCTTGCGGACTGGTGACTTCATGCACCAGGTGGCGGTCGATATAAAGCAATGCCGTGCCACCGTGCTTGTCCGGCTCACCGGACTCTTCGTAAACTACGTGGCTCTGCCAGAGTTTGTCGTATAAGGTCTGCATATCGAAAAAAACTGTTGCGAACATGGAACCCATGAGTCATGAATGGCTTCACAGGTTCTCCAGTAACCAATCATTATCCCATAACAACACAACCAGAAACAAATGAAACAGATCAATAATCTATCGTCGTATTTTTCGCTTTGACCCACATAATCCATCAGCCGCGCGATGGTGGCGAGGCGCGTTGCGAGACGATTTTGCCGGGTGGGAGAAGTCCTTGGCCTTGCTTGTGGACACCGTGCAAGGGGACATCGGGCAAGCGGCGGAAATGGCCGCAATCTCACCGCCACCACTCATCCCACGTGCAGGGCTCGGGCAGCCGCCTCGTGGACCGATGGATTAATGGATCATCCGGGCCTAATGATCCGCACGCATCTTCCAGCCCACCAGCGCCAGTCCGAGCAAGGCGGCGGTTGCGCTCAGGGTAAACGTGAGCCCCGGCCCCAGCCGCTCCCAGGCATAACCGCTGAACAACCCGCCCAGCGTACCACCGAGGCCAAACGTCAGGCTGGTGTAGAGCGCCTGTCCTTTCGCCTGGTTACGCCCGCGGAAGTAACGATGTACCAGCAGCATGGCGGTCGCATGATGCGCGCCATAAGTCGCAGCGTGAAGGATTTGCGCCGCCAGTACTACAGCCGGCCATTCCACACCCCAGCCTATCATCAAAAAACGCACCGCTGCACAACCAAAACTGAAAACCATCACCTGTTTGACGCTGAACCGGTGCATGAGTTGCGGCATAAGGAAAAATACACCGATTTCGCATATGACGCCTATGGCCCATAGCCAGCCGACGATACTCTTGCTGTAACCATGGTCCACCAGGTAAATCGAGAAAAAGGTGTAGTAGGGTCCATGGGCGACCGCCATCAGCATGCAGGCCGCGAAAAATGCCAGTACCCCGGGGCGCTTGAAGATTTGCCCGACAGGCAGACTGTCGGCCCCGTGCGCCACAACCACGGCTTCGGGAATCTGGCGGGAAAAAATTACGATGCCCAGCTTGAATCCGAGTACCGCCCATAAGAGGGAAGCAATATCCAGAGCATCCAGCAGATACCCGATGCCCGTTACCGCGCAAATGAACCCCACCGAACCCCAAACCCGGATACGTCCATACCGTGCCGTGCCTTCGCCAAGGTAGGAAAGCGTGGTGGCTTCGATCAACGGCAGCGATGCGCTCCAGAAAAAGCTCATCAGCGCCATTATTGTGAACAACCAGGCGAACGAATCCCCCAGGAATACCCCGCAATAACTCAACAAACCCGTGACCGCGGCCACTTGGACGATGACCACCCGCTTGCCGATATGGTCGGCCAGCCAGCCCCACGCAGCCGGTGCAAAAATGCGGGTTACGTGCAGGAGCGACATCAATACGCCTATCTGGAAGGCGCTGAAGGAAAGAGATTTGAGATAAAGACTCCAATACGGTGCAAAAGCCCCGATAAAGGCAAAATGGAAGAAGTAGAAGCCGGAAAGGCGCCAGTAGGGAATGGAGTGCATTTGCCTGATTTTAACAGGGCTGAGCTACTACCCAGTCGCGGCATGCTTTTCAAACAGGCTAACCTATAACCTATATTGAAATCTGAAGATGCCGCACATGAGTTTGAACGGCTCGATGTTACGCGCCTGCTGCCGCGTTGGCGGAAGGTGAGACGATACAAAACAAAAGAGGCAAGATTATCTTGCCTCTTTTGTTTGCGAGCCCGGGTAATCCGCCTATGTCGCGTGGGTGGATCTCCCGATTTTTAGGGGGTGAGCTCTAATCGCCAACCTTTTTCACATGATTGGCACTCTCCGGCCCCATGGGTATGATTTTTTCATCATTTTTGTAAGGGGGGTGTTAAGTCCTCGGTGGTTTCGGTATGCGTGGGTTCCGTGTAGCTCGCATCGGTATAGGTTTTTGTCCCGTAATACGAATTTATTGTGTTCTGCCAGCTGGGGTCCGCCATATCCGGCCAGTCGTCCTTGTCAAACCCCGGCGCCGACTCCAGACGTTCCTTATCCACGTCGAGCAGAAAACATTTTTTTTCGGTATCCAGCTTCAGTGCACTCCATGGCACAGCGAAGAGTTTATCGGCAATGCCCATGAATCCGCCAAAAGACAACACCGCATACGCAATTCCACCAGAGCTCATATCCAGCATGATTTCCTTGATATCACCGAGTTCTTCGCCTTTGTGATTGCAAACACTCTCTCCCATGAGAGTATCCGCGCCCATCAAACGAGGCCCTGGCCCCTTCTTGGCTTTTGTGTCCATTTCGTAGGTATCGCGTTCTTCGTAGGTCATGTTTATCTCCTGTCAAAGTGTCTTTCAATTCCCATGTCTTTTCTGAACTCCATTCCTGATCCCTCTTCGATTTTCTGATCAATTCTTACTACTTCGACCCAGTTTCGGTATTCAGTGAGCCATAGGCGCCATAAGCATGTACAGAATGTCGTAATTGCCGGACGAAATCGGTGCGGTAACATACAAAAAACCCTTTTGTACGCTCAACCATTTTTTCATCCGATACGATGTTGCATCTCCAGGGTGGGCCGCCCATACGAAAAACGGCCATAAGGTTGAATCGTGAGAATTTGTCCAAATGGATTTGCTCATATGCAGCGGCTTCAAATGTGGAGCACACGCGACAGCTCCCCATCGTTCGTTCGCAGCGGGCCTCGGCGTGGTAATATAATGAAAAGTAAAAGTAAGGAAATACGCCCGAGAGGAAATACACCCGGGAGCCCTTTCAGCCAGCTCCCGGCAAGTATGCCGCTTGTTCAAGATGTTCACCAATCCCTCCTCATAGCGATCCATAAATCAAAAATTCATTAAATCCGATGGAGATGTCCCGTCGCGGGAGAGACCTCAGCGCGTGCATGGCATGCCGGTTTGCAATGCAGGAACCTCATCAATTCCTCTCTCCTATTTATAGGGGAGAGATGGGAAAGAGGGAAAATTTTGAACGGGTTCCTGGTAGTGACAGAGTGAATGGCGACGATCGAACAGAGCACGAGGCGGAAAAGGGAAAGTAATGTTTGAGTGGCTGACGAGCCCTGAAGCGTGGGTAGCGCTCGTGACTTTGACCGCCCTGGAAATTGTCCTAGGCATAGACAATATAATTTTTATTTCGATTCTGGTTGGCCGGGTTCCGGAAGCCCAGCGTAATTTTGCGAGAAGAATGGGCCTCAGCCTCGCAATGCTCACCCGGCTCGGCCTGCTTTTCTCCATCTCATGGGTGATGGGACTCACCAAGCCATGGTTCAAGGTGTTCGACAACCCGATTTCGGGGCGCGACATTGTATTGATTGGAGGCGGCCTGTTTCTTCTGGCCAAGGCGACTCATGAAATTCATAACAGCCTGGAAGGTGCGGGAGGAGATAGCCCGAAGATCATGGCGACCAGCATGGGAATGGTCCTGGTTCAGATTGCAGTCCTGGACATTGTATTTTCGCTGGACTCCGTGATCACGGCCGTCGGGCTGGTCGAACATGTAGCATTGATGGCGATCGCCATTGTGCTGGCCGTTCTGGTAATGCTGATGGCGGCTAAACCGATCGGGGATTTTGTGGAAACCCATCCAACCATCAAGATTCTCGCGCTTGCGTTCCTGATACTGGTGGGACTCACCCTGATACTCGAAGGCGTCGGCATTCACATTCCAAAAGGCTACATTTATTTTGCAATGGCTTTTTCGGTCAGCGTGGAATTTATCAATCTCCGGATGCGAAAAAAAAGCGCAGAGGCGATAAAGCTCCACAGGCGGACGAAGGATATCGAGTAATCATTCCTCGGCCAGTTATTCCCGGTTGCGTATTCCCGATTGCTCATTCCCGGCTGCTTGCCCCTGCGAGCCTTTATGGAGTCCCCGCAAACCCCGGTTAAATCTTGTTGAATCACAAACGAATGCTTGATTGGCAAGACGGACAGCCGTTTTCGCACCGCTTCGGAGACATCTACTTCTCGAGGAATTCCGGATTTGCGGAAAAACGCCATACCTTTCTGCAAGGCAACCGGCTGGCCGAGCGTTTTGCGGCACTGTCGAACGGCGACGGATTTGCCATCGGCGAAACCGGATTCGGCACCGGTTTGAGCTTTTTATGCGCGTGGCAGCTTTTTGAGGAGACCGCCCCTTCAACGAGCAGCCTGGATTTTTTCAGTGTGGAGAAATTTCCGCTTGGAGAGCAGGAGTTGACTGATGCCCTGGCGCCTTGGACGGAGCTGGGCCATTACGCAAGCGGCCTGATCACCCGCTGGCGGCGCCGTGTCCCGGGCTGGAATCGATGGACCGTGGGCGGCGGGCGGATACGCCTCACGCTAGTAATAGGCGATGTCGCCGAAGCGCTGCCTGAGCTTGGCGGCGGTATTGACGCATGGTTCCTCGATGGCTTTTCACCGGCCCGCAACCCCGAGATGTGGACACAGCAGGTGTTCGGGCACATTGCGAATGCGTCCCGGCCAGGCGCCACGTTTGCAACCTATACCTCCGCCGGTTCGGTGCGGCGCGGGTTGGCGCAAGCCGGATTTCAAGTGTACAAATCGCCCGGTTTCGGCCGCAAACGCGAGATGCTGCACGGCTGCCTTCCCAATTCGCGCGTTCCAGGCCATCATTCAGGGCACGCCATGGCGCCAAAGCCGGCAACAGCCATCGTAATCGGCGGCGGCATATCCGGTTGTGCCGCGGCGTCAGCATTCGCAATGCGGGGAATCTCCGTTACGCTGGTGGAAGACGCGCCGGCATTGGCGAGCGCGGCGTCGGGCAATCCTCTGGGCATACTGCACGCACGTTTGAGCGCGGGCATGGGTCCGCTCCAGCGCTTCATACTCGCATCCTATGGGCATGCGCTCGCCCTGCTGGACGAGAACCTGCCTATTGACGGAATCACCCGCGCGGAATGCGGTGAACTGCAACTGGCGTTTTCAGCGGATGAGGCGAAACGCATCGATAAATTGGCCGCGCTCGGCTGGCCATCACATGTCATGCGGCGCGTGGATGCAGCAGAAGCATCCAGCCTGGCGGGAATCGAATTGGCGCATGGTGGCCTCTGGTTTCCCGCCGGCGGCTGGCTGGTTCCCCCTCGCCTGTGCGTTGCACTAGCTGCAAATCCGGCCATCACGCGGCTTACTGGCCATCGGGTCAAATCGCTGGCGGCGGTGGAAAATGGCTGGCTTGTGAAAATGGAGGACCAAAATAACCGGCAGCACTTTCATGAGGCGCAGGTCGTGGCGATTTGCACCGGGTATCAGGTGAAGTCATTTTTGCCTTTAGCGAATCTGCCGCTGACGCCGGTACGCGGACAAATGACTGCCTTGCCAGCTACGCCGCACAGCGGCAAGCTGCGCGCCATCGTATGCGCCAGCGGATATGTAACGCCCTCAGTCGCAGGCCTGCATGTGACAGGAGCAACCCATAGCTTTAACGACGAGGGAATCGACCTGCGCACATCCGATCATGCCGAGAATTTGTCCAGGCTGGCAGAAATGTCCCCGGCATTGGCCAGAGCGATGAATATCGACTCGCTCGATGTTGAGCATCTGTCCGGCCGCGCATCGGTGAGAGCTTCCGTTCCCGGCGCCATGCCACTGGTCGGAGAATTATTGCCCGGGTTATATACCAGCCTGGGTCATGGCACCCGCGGCCTGATCACAGCCGGGCTTTCGGGTGAATTGATCGCGGCGGCTGCTTGCGGGCAATTGCTGCCCTTGCCGTTGACTATCGTCAAGGCGCTCTCGCCTGCCAAGTGGTTGTCACATCAGGAAAACTCTCAGTTTCATGGCAGCAAAAGATGAATTTCGAAAGAAAACTTCCGCCGGGCGCACACAGCCCAACAATCAGAATCGATGCGTTTGATCGGGATTACCCGACGACAAAAAATTCCGCGCAGGTGTACTTCAGTCCACTACACAAGCGCTACAAAACCCGTAAAATACGCGACGCTTCCCAACCAGCTCAGCCTCGATAGTCGGCATATGGGGCAAACTCAGGCGTTGCACCAGGACTCGATCCTGATCATTACGCCTGGTCGGTGCCGGGGGAGTTTACCGCTTACAGAGGAGTTTTATGAATCCCAGACCCAGACGTATAGCAGTACATGCTTCAAAACCCAGCCCCCACCGCGGGGCAGCAAATACGCTCATACCGGTCAGCCAGTGGAAGAGCGCGGCCATCGGCGTAACCGCATACGTATTTGAAGAATCAGAAATCACCCTGCGCCGATCCGGCCTGGTGCCTGACTGGATCAAATATCCCGAACGGCCGGGCGCAGGCATTGCCATACCCGCGCACCACCACTTCCCCAACTATTTAAAGCTTTTAAGATTGCGAAATGGACGGCTGCGCCTTGTAATCGACGTACGCGCCGTACTGAGAAAGGATTTGCAGTTCAAGCGCTTTCTCGGCGGCTTGACGAATGATACGAGCCTGTCCCTCGTGAGGGGAGAATCGGCATGAAAATCCCAGGTGCGGCGCGCCGAGCAGTCTGCCGGACTTAAAGAATCGAAGCGAAAAAGTGGCTGGAAGTAACTGGCCGGGGACAGATTTTGACGATTTTGCAGGCCAATAGTTGTTCTATTGGTCAAAAAAGCGGCGAAATATGGACCGGCCAGACGCTTTTGCAGCCGATTTCCTTTAAGTCCGACGAGCTGCCAGGCTGATGGAATCCTGAAGCGCCGCATGTGTGTCACTGCGAGCAATACCGGATCAGATCTGAAAACACACCTGGCCGGCAAAGGGACTCGAAATGGCCGACACAAGGAGGGAGAACACAAGGGGGGACACAAGGAGAAGCGAACATACGCAGTTGACGCCGGCATCTCCCTGACGGCACCAAACATTACGAAATTTCGCCTTATCTCCTTATCTGATATATTGCCCGGCTTTTATCCGCTCCCGGGGAGAAAATTTTGAAGTATCGCATCATTGTCCTGCTCTGCGCGCTGAGTCTTGTATCTTGCGTTACAGGAAAGACAGCAGCCCTGCGTGAGGGTTTGACAAAAACGGAAGTTATAAACACGCTCGGTAATCCGGAGGGTTTCCAGCGAAGCGGCGACTATGAAGCACTGCATTATGTTGACCGTCAGATCAACGGCTGGCTTTTGATCTACGGGCTTGCCATGGAAAAAACCGATTACTCGGTAATTCTCAAAAACGACCGTGTCGTGCAGTACGGCCAGGGACGCGTGACTGAACGGGGTGCCAGTGAACCCCCGTTCGTCCTGATTCGCCAAAGATGACTCAAAATACTTTGTGACCCCCTACCCGCAGATTCAGATTGCCCATCAGCGGTAAATCAGGTTTTTTCATCCTTGTCCTGATGCTCCTTGGGGACATGATGGTCGGGTGTAATAACTTTCCCATATGTCGAGGGATCGGGCGAGGACGGTGCTGTCGGCTTACCGCAAGCGCTTAAAGTCAACGCAACCAGAGCGGCGGAGAAAAATGTCAGTTTCATTGTCGGGGTTCCTGAGAGATTAAACGTGCATTTTGTGCTACCTGCCGATGATGCGCGTTACGGCCGCTCCGCGCGTTGACACCGGTCAACTAAATGCACAGTAATTCAAGAACCCCGAGCACATGGATCGCCTAATTTCGGAGAGCTTTGGCGCGTTTACCCTGCTGTGTGTACGCGCTATGCCCGCCGTAACCCATCATGCCGCCACACAATCCACCGGCACACATCTCGGTCCTCTACACAACAGCATGCAATTGTGAAAGCAGTGTGGTTAGCGGCTTTCACAATTCTTGCGGAAGATCACTCGATTGCACCTGCGCGCGTATCTGCTCAATCAGTACCTTGAATTCAATGGAAATTTTTGACACTTCCGCATCGGATCTTGAACCAATCGTGTTGGCCGCGCGATTGAGTTCCCGCATGGGAGTGTAAGCCCAAATCGCAGAAATTCTGCTGAGTCTTTTCCTCAAAAAGAAGAAATGCGCGCAAGAATCGCAAGTGAAGACCTTCCTGGACGAACCGCGGAGTCGGGTCTTGGATGCTCTCTTATGCGCACTATCGCACGGACAGCAAATGCACGGTAGGGCAAAATTAAGACTGAGATTTTTGCTGATTCCAATCAGCTAACAAGATATAAGGAGATACTATGAATAACATTATCTGGTGGGTAGGCTTCATTGTTATCCTTCTCGCTATTTTGGGTTTCCTTGGGTTGCGTTAGAAACGTCCCTCGAGAAAAAGACGGCCTTGAAGCTTTGGACAGGTTCACCCGCAACCGTTACAAAAATTCGCTTGCATAGCGATGCCGCCTGCACATTTAGCACACGTAAATTGCGGATCAGGTGGCAAATGATGCAAGTCTGGATCTGCGCCTGCGGGTAGACCGCCGGTGGAAATCAGATCGGGCGATACTTGCAGACCCTACAGTTCCAGCAGGTGCGCCTGAATCTCGCGCACGCTCATGCCGTGTGCATACATGCTGATCACATGATCATCGAAGCCGGGCAAACGGCGCTGGTATTTGGCCACCCGCTGCGGTTCGAACGTGGCCAGCCGGTCACGAGGAATATCCAGGTGTAATTCGCCACCAGGAGTGATGACCGTCTTCGGACTGATGCCGTTGCAGTGTGCCGACCGCCTGCTGTGCAACTTCGGTGGTGAGGTGGTGGTTCAGTTCTGCGGCCAGCATGCGCTCGGCCGATCGTTTCTTGAGCTGGCCTGCCAGCCCGGATTCTCCCAGAATCGATTCGGCATCCTGTTTCCGGACCTGGGCCAGCAGTTGGTCAATCAGTTCAACTGGAAATAGCTTAGGGGCCTTCGCTTTGGCCTTTCTGGTTTTGCTGGTCATCATCGTATCGGTCATGTTGTTTCCCTTTCGATATCATCCCATGACCTTCCCACACAAAATAACTGACAGGCTCGTTAAGATATTCCAGCGATGACTACATCCATCGAGCAAATAACCTCGCGCCAAGTTCCTTTAAGCGCGCGCCAATTGGACGCTGCCGCCATTGTTCGAGCGTGATAAGTTTGGATGATTTGATATCCTCCTCAAACATCATTCTCATTTGTGTACCAAACTCTTGACCGAGGATCACCGCATTAATTTCCTGGTTGTATTCTAAACTGAGCCAGTCGAGATTGGTCGAGCCTATGGTGGACCAGACGCCGTCGATCAGCGCGGTTTTGGCATGCAACAAAGCGTCCTCCCGTTCGTAAATCTTCACACCGGCACTCAGCAGTTCGTCGTAATAGGAGTGCGAGGCATAAAAAACCAGATCCGAATCGGTTTTGTCGGGTAACAGCAATCGCACGTCAACATTGCGCTGGGCCGCGGCCTTCAATACGGCCAGTAACCTCTGATCAGGCACAAAATATGCGGTAGTAACATACGCATAGGTTTCCGCGCTATTAATGGCGGATAGCAGCGTAACGTAGATAAGACTATAGGGCTTATCGGGCGAACTGCCGATGGCGCGCACCACTTCGGTACCCCTACTGCCTATCTGCGGGAAAAAGGATTTCGATGTTAACGGCTCACCCTTCTGTTTTTCCCAGGTCGCCAGAAACAACTTCTGAAATTCACTGACGACTGGCCCTTCGATACGCAGATGCGTATCGCGCCACGGACGGGTGTCTTTGGTACGCGGTTTTGATCTGAATGACCCGCTGGAATATACACTGCTAATGTTGACGCCGCCCACAAAAGCAATCTCGCCGTCAACCACAAGCAGCTTCCGATGATCGCGACCCAATTCCCATTTCTTGCGAAGCATCAACGGATTGAGGGGATTGAATTTCAGCACATTGATGCCGCTATCCACCCATGGCTTGAAGAATTCTTCAGATGTATTGCCCGACCCGACGCTGTCGTAAATGAAATTCACTTGCACGCCTTGTTTTTGCTTTTCGATCAACGCAGCAGCGAAGCGGCGGCCAACCTCGTCGTCTTCGATACTGTAGGTTTCCATGTTGATATGATGCTTCGCGCCCTGTATTGCCGCGTACATCGATTTGTAGGTGGTGGGGCCATCAAGCAACAGCGTTACCTTGTTGCCCGTCATCAGTGGATTTCCCGGGATCTCTTCTACCTGGGAAAGATGCTTGGTAAAGATATTTGTTTCAAGGCTACCGTTTTTGAGATTGGCGAGGACCGACTTGCTCTCCCGAATGGAAAGGGCGCCGCGTGCGCCTTCGACTTGCACGGGATGGTTGGTGTGTATGGTTTTATCCGGGACTGTCAGAGAGCCGCAACCAGCCAGCAGCATTACGCACAGAGTACCTGCACATTTCGGAGCCGTCATGAATCGAACTTCCTTGGGTTTGTGATATCAACGGCCAAGTTTTGTGCGGAATTAGCGATTTTCACCAAATTGAGAATTTTAGAATTGATGTCCCTGTTCCTCATATGGAATTTAGTCCATACGAGTCAGAATGTAAAAAGCAAGAATCGTTCCTCCGGCTGAAGCTGAGATAAACGATTATTAGCAACTGGCCGAAAAGGTCACGGTAGAAGTCTAACTTAAACCAAACAGCCTCCATGAAACCCGGGGCGATTCATTTCGAGTTTACCCATGAAAAAAAGCCGAAATAAAAATGGCTTACTGAAATTATTCAGTAAGCCATTCATTTTGTGGCGCGCCCGGCAGGATTCGAACCCACGACCCCTTGGTTCGTAGCCAAGTACTCTATCCAACTGAGCTACGGGCGCTAAAACGGATCAATTTTATTGCATAGTATTATCATAATAATTATATCAGACTGGTAGCCTGCCAAGTCAAAGAAGTCGAAGAAAACCGCGGAACTGCTGACTCCCGGAACGAACGTTATAGGTTATAGCTATGACGCGACCATCTCGGCAAATAATAGCGAACCACAGCAACGGCTATGAAGCCGTAATGATTTGCCCCGGAACAGGATAATGGGAGACTATATCAGGGCTGTGGCCGAGCGTGAGAAGTGCGTCGCATTCTAAGGTCGGGTTTATCTCGCTGAAAACCCGGCGGACTATCCGGGCGGCACATTGCGCGTACGGGAT
>DASVYI010000399.1:0-4304 GCA_036392275.1 Nitrosospira sp.
AAGCGTTACGTAACCGTGACGACCGTTGCGGTCGAGCGGTTGATACGCAAGCTCGGCGTCAACGTTTCCAGGATCGGCGCACCGATAAAGATCGGCCGGGTATTGACCGTAGCCTGTTATATTGAAATTGATGCAATTACGGAATTTGCCCTGTTCGGCACGCTTCCCGAAAATGCGCAAAGGAAGGCGGCATGAATATTTTATTGGTGGGAGAAACGCGGGATACCCGCAGAATCGTGCAGCTTCTACTCGAGAAGTCGAAACACAGGCTGGAGCGCAAATCACTGGAGAGTTTCCCCGAGCCGGATCTGGAAGCCTACGACATGGTGCTTGTCGACGGAGCGGTGCATGATTGCGCCCAACAGGTGAATCTCGTGCAATGGATTAGAAAAGCCAGACGGCGTTACCCGCATCTTCCCGTAGCGGTGATGAACAACGTGGGGCCGCAGCTAAACTCGGAAATCGCGGAAAATCATGAATCGGCCTGTGATGCCTTGCATACCTGCGGAATTTTCGAATCCGGCAATGGCATACTGAATATGCGCTGCCGCTTGCAGGAAATTGCTTTGGGAGAGACCGCCGCATTGATGCGCGACTGTGAGCGGCCATCACTGGAGCCGATCACATTTGAATATTCAGGGCAAGAATAGGGATTGAGTACGAAAATTTCCTGTGGTTGAGGACGAAACCCGGAAGACTTCGTAGCATCGGGGAACTTGCCCTATGAATGTCCACCGGGTGATTCCCGAATCGTCCGGTTATGTTCAAGTATGTTCAAGAACCGCTGGCCGGCGCACCGCCTTCGCGGTGCCGCGGGGGTTCATACACACCTGTTTTGCCTGTGTGGCGCAGCATCTTGTTGACCTCGTCGGCGTGCATCTCTTCCTGAACGATGAGGCTACGGGCGTAGTCTTCCAGTAGCACCGACTTTCCTTGCGTCAGTTCGAGCAACTGATAGTAGGCTGCAAGTGCTGCGCTTTCATTCGCCAGAGATTCCCTGAGGATATCGCCGAGGTCGTGCAGATGCGTTTCCAGCAGGGGACCAATCGAAAGCGAGGGATGCCCGCCCAGTAAGGTGACCAGCTCGCCAGCCTTATGAGCGTGCGCCAATCCCTCTTCGGCTTGCTTTTTGAGCCATTCCACGACCGGAATCCGGCTGTAGCCGTAGACCATCAATGAATAGTGCGTGTAACGCACGACGCCGGCGAGTTCCAGCTCCATGATCTTGTTCAACAGGGCGATGGCCTTGTTTTTATCGAATTTCATGGTTTCTCCTTTGCATTTGTGGAAAATTGGGGGAGGCAGCGCCAATTTCGTGACAAGTGACCGTAGCAGGCGTATTTTCGTTAGCTCGACGCTCTCGTTGCCTTGACGCCTGGAACCGTGATGTAGCGTTCATAGCGCAGCGGCGTGCTCGCCCAGGTATTCGGCTACACCTTCCGGGCTCGGCTTCATACCCGCTTCCCCGGCTTTCCAGCCGGCCGGGCAGACCTCTCCATGACTCTCATGAAATTGCAACGCATCCACCATGCGCAGCATCTCATCCACATCGCGCCCGAGAGGCAAATCATTGACCACCTGGTGGCGCACAATGCCGCTTTTATCTATCAGGAAGGAAGCCCGGAGGGCGACATGGTCAGGGTGGTTGATGCCATACGCGTTCATGACTTCTCCGCCCACGTCGGCCACCAGGGTAATGCCTACCGGGCCAATGCCGCCCTTGTCTATAGGGGTGTTACGCCAGGCGTAATGGGTGAACTGTGAATCCACCGACGCCCCTACGACCTCCACATTGCGCTTATGGAACTCTTCTACCCGGTGGGAATGAGCAAGAATTTCCGAAGGGCAGACGAAAGTGAAGTCCAGCGGATAGAAAAACAGTACGGCATACTTTCCGGAAATTGCAGTACGGAAATTGTAAGTCTCGTTGAAGCTGCCATCGGGCAGAACGGCAGGCTTGGTAAAGTCGGGTGCGAAACGGGCGACGAGCACGGACATCGGTTTTCTCCTGTGATTGATCGAAGTGGGCTTTTTCAAGTCCGGCGGCGCGGCGGCACGGTGCATGCGCCCTGGGGAGCGATCCGGGCAACGCAGCCGAAGTCGCGGCGTGGCGCATCCCGGCCCATTTCAGCGGTCCCGGTATCCCAGCCAGCGATCCCCAGCGTTTAATCGCCGCCGGGCTGGCTTCCAATTCGGGCTTTATAACCCGTCCGCGATGTGGGCGTCTGTGCGGCATGCCGCACAGAGGGAGAGAGAGTGGTGCGGTATGTCCAGTCATTCAGCAGGCTTCGCGCTGCCAGGATGATTTCCGATGCGGTCATTCCCACCGGGCCGCCGAGTTGCCGGAGCAGCGCATCCGCCGCGGTGCCGTGCAGAAAAACCGACAGCAATAGCGCGTCCTCCGGGCCCAATCCCTGCGCCAAAAACGCGCCGGCAATGCCTGACAGGACGTCGCCGGTTCCCGCGCTGCTCAAGCCCGGATTGCCGCTGGTATTGATATAGCGCCGGCCATCGGGCGTTGCGCAGATACTGCCTGCACCTTTCAGCACCACGCAGCAGTTGAACCTTGCCGCCAGTTCCGCAGCAGCGCCCATGCGGTCATGCTGAACCGTGGAAATATCCCCACCCAGCAACCGCGCGGCCTCGGCCGGATGGGGTGTCAGAATGGAAGCGGCCGCGCGTTCGCGCAATAAATTGGAAACACTCGAATGCATGGCGACGAGGTTCAATGCATCGGCATCCAGCACCAGCGGAAGTTTTGATTCCAGTGCGCAACCCAGCCAGAAGCGTGCACTGGGTTCAGTGCCCAGTCCGGGACCGGCGATCAGGCAGTTTAAATTGCCGAGCTTGAAAAGTTCCTCGACGGGGCGCAGCATCAGTTCAGGCTGCGCTGTGTCTACGCCGGGCGCATCGCCGGCAATCAAACCGAGATAAACCCGTCCTGTGCCGAGCTTCAATGCCGCGTTCCCGGCGAGAAGCGCCGCGCCGATCATACCCGTAGATCCGCCAACGATACCGACACTGCCGAACATGCCTTTGTGGCTATCTGCGGGGCGCGGCGGCGGCAACAGTTTCTGGACCTGTGCCGCGTCGATTGCCCATGACCGGGCAGCTTTCAGGCCGGCTACGTCCAGATCCAGGTCCCGCAAAAAAATCTTTCCGCAATGATCGGGGCCATGGCCGGTGAGAAGGCCGGGCTTGAGAGCGATAAAGGTAACGGTCATGTCGGCCCGGATCGCCGCGCCGCGCACATCACCCGTATCACTGCCGAGGCCGCTGGGAATGTCGATCGCGAGCACGGGCAGATTCATGCGATTGATCGCGTTAACCAGAGCAAGATACTTCCCTGTCAGATCGCGCCCGTCACGGCGGTCCAGGCCAATACCGAACAGTCCGTCTATCACCGCATCCCATTTTTTGTTTGCGGGGAGTTCCGGACAGATTTCTCCGCCCGCGGCAAGCCAGGCATCCAGTGCCCTTTTTGCATCGTCAGAGAGGGCCGAGCGTTCGCCGGTGAACACCAGGGTGACCTTGAACCACCACGCGCGCAAATGGCGCGCGGCGACGAAAGCATCGCCGCCATTGTTGCCCGGACCCGCAAGCACCAGGACATTAACCCTGTCCTGGACGAGCAGTTCATCGCGCGCAATCTCGGCCGCAGCCAGGCCAGCTTTTTCCATCAATCCGGGCGGACCGGGCAAAGCAGCCGCGAGCTGTTCGATTTCACGAATCTCGGCGGTCGTAGAAATGGCGGAGGAATTATTATCGTCTGGCATGCCGGATGGTGTGAGTTTCGATGGGCTGGGGAACATAAACATACTACATGAACCTGAATGCAGCTTGGGAAGCTGCGAATCTTTTGGGTAGGGGGAATGGCATAGCGCGACATTCCCCAGTGCAACATGAAAAAATGCTTCGTCCTTATGTGATGTTACAGTTTTCGACTAACCTAACTCGCTGCGCCAGCCCATTTGCGGCAAGCTTCCGCACAGCGACGGCAGGCCTCGGCACAACGCTTGCAGGACTCCATGCCATGCGCTTCGCATTCCTTTGCGCACCAATCGCAAATCTCGGCGCACAGCCTGCAGACCTGCTTGGCAAAGCGACTGTTGCGGGACATCGAATCTGCAGCTAACCGGCAGATTGCTGCGCATTCGATACAGCAGGCAGGACAGTCATTGGGACTGTCTTTGCCCACCATGTCAGCAAAACAACTGCCACATTCGGTCGCACAGTCGTTGCAGGCGACGATGCAATGCCTGGTGTTCTGATCCAGATGATGGCTCATGTTGTCTCTCCTTCAG
>DASVYI010000400.1:0-4310 GCA_036392275.1 Nitrosospira sp.
CCGAGCTGGCGATTTCGGGGTATCCACCGGAGGATCTGTTATTGCGCAGCGGCTTCAGGCTTGCGTGCCGCGATGCGCTGGCCGAACTCGCCAAATATATAGACGGGATCACATTGCTGGTGGGCCATCCCCATCTCGCCGGCAACGAACTCTACAATGCGGCCTCGGTGATACGTGATGGCATGATTATCGCCACATACCGCAAGAATCAGCTTCCCAACGACAGCGTATTCGACGAGCGGCGCTATTTCCAGCCCGGCTCGGATCCCTGCATATTCGAGCTGGATGGGATGAAATTCGGTGTCAATATCTGCCAGGATATTTGGGAAGAAGGCACAGCCTCACGCGCGAGGGAAGCGGGAGCGGACATATTGCTCGTGCTGAATTCCTCTCCTTACCACATGTGCAAGCAGGATTTGCGCTACCAGATCGTTCGCCAGCGTATCGGCGAAACGGCAATGCCCATCCTATACGCGAATCTGGTAGGGGGACAAGATGAACTGATATTCGACGGTGCATCCTTTGCCATGAATGGCAAAGGCGAACTGACTCATCAGTTCGATGAGTTCAAGGAAGCGCTCAACCTGATCGAATTGCACGACCGCAACTTGGTGCCGGGATATATTGCCCCACCCAGGTCCGTGGAAGCAAGCGTTTATGACGCGCTGTGCCTCGGCATCAGGGACTATATCGGAAAGAATGGCATACCCGGCGTGTTGCTGGGATTGTCCGGTGGCGTCGACTCGGCGCTCACGATGACTCTCGCGGTGGATGCGCTAGGCGCCGGCAGGGTCGAGGCAGTGATGATGCCGTCGCAATTTACCGCCGGTATCAGCCTGGTTGACGCGCGTACGATGGTCAATACATTGGGCGTGCGCTATCGCGAATTTCCTATCGACGCGATCTTTGGCAAATTCAAGGATACCCTGGCAGAAGGATTTTCGATGGCGCCCCGGCCTCACGGTCCGGACAGCCCAGACCTTACCGAGGAGAATTTGCAGGCGCGCATACGCGGCACCCTGTTGATGGCGTTGTCGAACAAGTATGGTTCCATTGTGCTGACGACCGGCAACAAGTCCGAAACGGCTGTCGGATACTGTACCTTGTACGGAGACATGGCCGGCGGACTCGCCGTGCTGAAAGATGTCAGCAAGACCATGGTTTACCGGCTCTGCCGCTACCGCAATGGTTTATCCCAGGTTATCCCGGCGCGCGTCATCAGCCGTGCTCCGTCCGCTGAATTACGCCCCGATCAGACCGACCAGGACAGTCTGCCCCCCTACGACGTGCTGGACGCTGTCATGGAGGCTTATATGGAACAAAATTTATCGCTGCGTGAGATCCTCAAGATGAAGTATGCTGAAGCCGACGTACGGCGGGTGGTAAGTTTGATCCGGCAAAATGAATACAAACGCCGCCAGTCCCCGCCCGGAATCCGCGTAACACAGCGAGCATTCGGCAAGGATTGGCGCTACGCGGTTACAGCCAGGTACCGGGACGAATTTTAATATCTCTCAAACCACAGGATATAAGGAGACCTATCATGCAAGTCCAACCGTATCTGTTCTTCGATGGGCGCTGCGAGGAAGCGGTGGAGTTTTATCGCGGCGCGCTCGGCGCAGAAGTGACAATGCTGATGCGTTTCAAGGACAGCCCCGAACCGCCGCAAGCCGGCATGGCCCCGCACTGTGCCGAAGACAAGATCATGCATGCCAGCTTCCGCGTTGGCGACACGACCGTGATGGCCTCTGACGGCCGGTGCCAAGGGCAGGCCAGTTTTCAGGGTTTTTCGCTGTCTATCACGGCAGCCGGTGTTGCTGAAGCCGAACGGCTTTTCGCCGCGCTCGCGGACGGCGGACAGGTGCAGATGCCGCTCACCAAAACCTTCTTTTCCCCGCTCTTCGGCATGGTCGCAGACCGCTTCGGGGTGTCGTGGATGATCATCGTTGCGTCCTGAAGGATTGTCCATTTTTCCCCAGTTGCCATATGGCCACGACGTCTGGATGAAAATCGATAGGTGGAAATGAGACAATTCGACGGATTGCGGGCGAATTGCGGGCTATGACTGCGCAATCGGTCTTCGCAGATGGCAAAATAGTGGAAATTTTTTGAAATTGGATAATTCATAATTCATATGACCGGCCCGCAATGGCCGCATCGTGAAACACGACATGCATTTCAAATTGGCATTGATCAAAGGAAAGGGTTCATGAAAAAAATAGAGGCCATCATAAAACCCTTCAAGCTCGACGAAGTATGTGAGGCCCTCAACGAGATTGGTATCGCCGGTTTAACCATTACCGAAGTCAAAGGGTTCGGCAGGCAAAAAGGTCACACCGAGCTCTATCGCGGCGCGGAATATATTGTGGATTTCCTGCCAAAAATAAAAATCGAGATCGTCGCGGATGAAAAACTGGTGGACGGCATCATCGACACCATTGTCAGCACAGCCCGCACCGGCAAGATCGGGGATGGCAAGATCTTCGTCACAAACATCGAACAGGTAGTACGGATACGCACTGGAGAAACGGATGAGGCGGCGATCTGATTTCACCGTACTCGGTCCCGGGTTTTCAATTCTCATATTTCACCCTCGTTTCCTTAACTTTTTGCCTCGCCGGCCCGGCCTCGGCATGTTGAACTTTGCCGGAGAAGCGTTATCTTATCGACATGAAATTGCGCGATGTGCTGGCTGTTCTGCCGCTTCTGTTTGCGTTACCCACGTTTGCCGATGAGCTGCCCGATCTGGGTGACGCGTCTCAGGCGACCATCTCCCCCCGCCAGGAAAGAGAACTCGGCCTGCAAATCATGTCCGAGATTCGCGCCGATCCGGACTATCTGGACGATGCGGAAATCGCCGGTTACCTCACCAGCCTCGGCAGTAAGCTGATTCTCGGCTCGCGCGAGGCTCATCCCGGCCAGGAATTCGAATTCTTCACCATCAAAGACCCGGCGATCAATGCATTCGCCCTGCCCGGCGGATTCATGGGATTCAACACAGGGCTGATTCTTGCGGCACAGAGTGAATCGGAGCTGGCAGGGGTGATGGCGCACGAAATCGCGCATGTTACCCAGAAGCATCTGGCGCGCATGATCTCTGGACAACGATACAGCTTGCTCACATCTTTGGCTGCGGCAGCCCTGGCGATTCTGGCCGCGCGCACCAACCCGCAGGTGGCGGAGGCTGTGCTGGTTGGCTCGCAGGCGCGCCAGATTCAGTCGCAACTGGACTTCACGCGCGACCACGAAAAGGAAGCTGACCGCATCGGTATGAGTATCCTGGTCAGCGCAGGTTTCGACCCCCATGGGATGTCAGCGTTTTTCGAACACCTGCAAAAGGCTGGGCGCTTCCATGAAAATGGCGCACCCTCTTACCTTCGCACCCACCCGATTACTTACGAGCGTATCGCGGATGTCGAAAACCGCATAAAAAGCACGCCTTACCGCCAGGTTCCCGACAGCCTGGATTTCCAGCTGGTGCGCGCGAAGGTCCGTCCCTATCTGGAGAAACCCGGCGAGGCGGTCAAGTACTTCGACTCCGCTTTGCGGGACAAGCGTTATACCAGCGAGGCCGTGGAGCGTTACGGGCTCGTCAATGCGTTGATGCAGGACAAAAAATACCTGCGCGCGGACCAGGAATTGGCCCGTCTGTACGAAACCCTGCAATCAGGCGCCTCGAACGGGCTGCTCGAGAATCACCGCCTCGGTTCGGCCATCCGGATCGAACGTAAAATGCCGCCGTCCAGTCCCATGATCGAAACGCTGGCGGCGCGTGTCAAACTGGCATCGGGACAAACCGCGGAAGCGCTCGATATTTACCAGGCCGCGCTGAAAGTGTTTCCTCAGCACCGCGCACTGATCTATGATTACGCCGATGCGCTGCTGCGCAGCGGCCGTGCCGACGGTGCGTTGAAATTCGTCAACCAGCAACTGCAGTTCACGCCCGGTGATACCCGTCTTTACACGTTGCAGGCGCAAAGCTACGCAGCGCTGGGAGACAACATGTCTCAGCACCGGGCTCAGGCGGAAGTGTATGCGCGTCAGGGCAACTTTTCCGCTGCGGTCGAACAGCTGCAGATCGCGCTGAACGCCAGCAATGGCGATTTTTACCAGAATTCCAGCGTCGAGGCACGCCTGAAGGAACTGCGGGAACTGGCAGCCGATAAGGCCAAAAAGAAATAAAAACGGTATTCCGCGATCTTCGCCTCTGCCCTGTCCCACCTGCACCCGCCAGCTCCGTCCGGTCCGGGTTCGATGGAGTCTGCCTGAGAGCTCATGCAATGAACCACAGAACAGCGTCATTCTCTGGC
>DASVYI010000401.1:0-2266 GCA_036392275.1 Nitrosospira sp.
CACGATTACCGGCACCCCTGCGATGAGCAATTCCCGCGCCAGGCCATGAAGCTGCGTGTAGGTGAGACGTGTTGCTTCCATGCTGTAAATGTTGACCGGGTGAGAACGGCTGTCCGCCAGGGGTAATAATCCAAACAGTCGCTTGCGCTCCACATCGGAGCGGATGCGTATCGCCTGGAGCCGTTCCAAAGCCGTCTGGGAAAAGGTGGTCTTGCCCGAGCCGGGCAATCCGTGCGTGATGATCAGCGCGGGCCGGTGCCGTGCCAGGCACTCCGCGGCCAGTGCCAGAAAACCGCGGCAATCCGCAAGCGCCTTGGCGCGGGCGCGGCTGGACAGGCCGGTCTGGTCCGCGCGGATAGCGTTGACCATGGCGCGCACCATCGCGCGATAGGAAAGGTAAAAGCGCAGCAGGCGGACCCCCGCATAATCCCCGGTGGCTTCCAGATAGGCATTCAACAGGCGGTACGCCAGTCCGGGAACCTTCCAGTGCAGCAGATCCATCACGGTGAACGCAATATCGTTCATCACATCGATCCAGCGCAGCGCAGGGTCGAATTCGATGCAATCGAAAGGAACGGGCCGCCCGCCCATAAGCACGATATTGCCCAGATGCATATCGCCATGGCATTCGCGCACAAAACCCTGTGCATGTCGGCGCTCGAAATATGCTTCGCTGGCGCCGTACTCGCACTCGCTGGCGTACCGTATGGCGGCAATTTTTTCCACATCCTCGTTATCGCGCAGCATTGAGTTCAGCGTGTCAAACACCCGAGATGACGTTGAATGTATGGTTTTAGCGGAACCTGATGCGGACTCCGTTTCCACCGCTGGCAGATTGCTGTGGAAATCGGCGACAGCCGCAGCGAGTTCATCCATGTGCCGCGGTATGAGCTTGCCGCGCGCGGCAAGCTTGTCCAGCTCATTCGAGGCCGGAAAACGCTTCATCCTGACCGCATATTCGATCGCGGGCAGCGCGCCGAACTCAGGCGTGTCCAGCACTCCGCCAATCGGCACGACATCGAGATAAATTTCCGGCGCCAGGCGGCGATTAAGCCGGATCTCCTCCTCGCAGTAGTGCCGGCGCGATGCCAGGCTGACAAAATTCAGAAAACCCAGATCAACCGCTTTTTTGATCTTGTAAGCATGGCGCCCGGCCAGAAGGATCCACGAAATATGCGTTTCAACGCACCGCACGCTTTTCACCGCGTGAGGATAGCGGCGGCGATCCATCAGGGCGGCAACAAGCCTGCTCTGGGCGTCTACACCGGTTTCCGGTGTCGCGGGAACTATATCTGGCTGGATGCCGTTTTGAGTCATTTTTTCGGAGATATGTTCGATTCCCGGTAATTTCCTGCCGCTCGAGGGAAGATTGGATGGTTCAGGATTTTCTTAATGATAGTACCGCCGGAGGAGACTCGGGATTTTCCGGGGTGCGACAATTTGTCGCATTACCCCGTGTCCAAAAATGGTTTATTCTTCCGCCCCATCATCATTGGTGATATGACATGAGCGACCAGCAGGGCCGAATGGCTTTTCTTCGTGCGATCCCGGGTTATCGGGGCGCCATGGAACGGCTGAAAAGAATCATTCCGGCAGCTATCGCCGCGTCAATATTCACCATTCATAGCGCCATGGCGCTGGCGGATCACGGTTCTCTGGGTTTCGGGATCGGCACGGCATCTCCGATCATCACGCAAACCGGCATCACGCTTCCCGTCGGCATGTGGGCCGGCGGTTTGATCACTCAGTTCACCAGTTTCAACAGTGCTTCGGACGCCACACTTCTCAGTTTGAAGAATAATGCGATCGATGACGCGCACGGCGACGTGCACAGCGTCAGCTCCATGATACAGCCATCGGTATTTGCAGCCTATGGTGTCACCGATAACCTGACGCTGGGTATCAGGCTCCCCTATGTGCAGCGGTTCGGTATCCGCTCCCCAAACGAGGATGGCGATGCCGTCAACAACCAGGGCAACCCGGGAGGTTTTGGAGGTGTGTCGGTCTTCAGTCAATACCGTTTTTTTCACACACTCGATAATCTGAACCACCTGTCGCTGGTCGTTGCTCTCAGGACCCCATCAGGCATGACACGTGTCCAGACCAACCAGGGTGACCGTTTTGAAACGCACCATCAGCCAAGTAGTGGCGCATGGAATCCCTCGGTCGGTTTTTCCTTTACGCGCGCCATGGGGAAATTCTCGTTTGACAGCAGCGTTCTGTATACGGTGGCGACCACCGGGTCGCAAAAGACCGATCTCGGTGA
>DASVYI010000402.1:0-1684 GCA_036392275.1 Nitrosospira sp.
AAGCGCTGGGTGTACCTGCTGCTGGCAATTTCATTCGGCAGCTCCATGCTCGTCATGCCATCTGTCTGGCACCAGGTGATGCTGGCAGTGCTGGGCATTATTCTGACCGTGTTTGTCTGGCGAATACCTGTACGAGATACCGGTACCAGCGATATCAGGAAGATCTGAACCATTCCGCCTGGGTTTTCGATTGTCAAAGTTCACAGCGCTGCTCTCACTGTATAAAACGTATAAAACGGCGACATATCCGGTACGATCATTGCGGAGCAGCCTGCGGTTCCGCCACGAAGATTTCGACACGCCGGTTTTTTGCCCGGTTCGCGGGCGTATCGTTGGCAACGAGAGGCTGGCGGGAGCCGCGTCCCTCGATCGTGATGCGGTTGATGGAAACACCCCGGCTCACCAGGTAGTCGCGCGTGCTCGCCGCACGGTTCAACGACAACGGATTATTGACCGCATCGCTGCCGGAACTGTCTGTATGGCCAATAATGCTCACCTGGGTGCCCGGATTATTGGTAAGGCTGGTTGCAAAACTGTCCAGCACCGGCTTGAGATTAGATTTGATGTCGGCGCGGCCGGTATCGAAGGAGATATCGCTGGGGATATCCAGCTTCAGGCGGTTGTCCGGTGTCTTGACGACCTGCACACCCGTACCCGCAGTGGCCTGTTCCATTTGCTGTTTCTGCTCTTCCATTTTTCGCGACCACACGTTCCCGGCAATAGCCCCCAGACCCGCGCCTGCGGCCGCGCCGATTGCCGCTCCCTTCCCTCCGCCCGCGATTGCCCCGATCAGTGCCCCCGTCCCGGCGCCTACTCCCGCGCCTACCGCCGTATCGCGTGTCCTCGGGGTCATTTCGGACGTGCTGGCGCAACCGCTCAGCACCAGGATTGCTGCTACGGAAACGACCGCTAATTGATTACGCATGATCTCTCCTTATTTGTCAGTAAGTCATCTTATGGCAGGAATGACAAATTATTCCGACACTTATAACTTTAGCAGAGGAGACGAAAGATGCAAAAGCCGTTGCCACCATTGTTCGCGGCGCAACGCAGGGTTACAAATGACCAATGGTAAGTCGGAATATCGGCTATTTATTTATCAGGGAAGAATCCAACTTGTTTTTGGCGAACCTGAGTCATCCGCAGGGGAATCGATGAATGTAGACAGGGAACAAAGAAGAGGCGACATCACATCCCCCTTGCGATGACGCCATACTATCCCTCGTATCCCTGCCTTCTGGCTGACGCAGCTGACCGTTGTGGCGGGTGAGCGACCCGCGGTTTATCACTCTCCGTCGTCGCCTCGAAGCGCGGGCAACGGTGTAGTTTTTTCCTTGCGTACTGCAAGCAGCTCTTCCGGGTCGATGTGTAATGCCTCGAGAATCGTTGGGGCCACCTGCGTGGTCTCAACGGGAGATTTCACCACTTTCTTTGGCAATCCGGGATGCGACACGATGAGTGCTACGTTGGTGTCGTCATTGGAGAAGCCCCCGTGTTCCGCGATTTTTTTGGCCGACTGGGTATATATGGTACCCGGAGTTGGCAGCACGATAAGATCCGGGGTTCGGCTGTCGATGGCGGGATCGTTGAACCTGAGTTTCAACAGCTCGCCGGCAAGCACGTCCTGAATGTTTAAAGTCGCCTGATTGGCGCGTAAATAATCAGCCACGGTCTGGGTCTGACT
>DASVYI010000403.1:0-1942 GCA_036392275.1 Nitrosospira sp.
GGCTGGGGCCTCACGGTCGCGGTCGAGCCACCGGAACTGGAAATGCGCGTCGCCATCCTGCTCAAGAAGGCGCTCATGGAGAACATCGTTCTGGACGAAAATGTCGCTTTTTTCATCGCCAAGCATATCCGTTCCAATGTGCGCGAACTCGAAGGCGCACTGAAACGGGTGGTAGCCTATTCCCGGTTTACCGGACATTCACTCACGCTCGACCTGGCGCGCGAGGCATTGAAAGACCTGCTGGCGGTGCAGAACCGCCAGATCTCCATCGAAAATATCCAGAAGACGGTTGCCGACTACTATAAAATAAAGGTAGCCGAAATGTATTCCAAAAAACGTTCGCGCATCGTCGCCAGACCCCGGCAAATGGCGATGGCCATCTCCAAGGAACTGACCCCCTTGAGCCTGCCTGATATCGGCGAAGCATTCGGCGGCAGGGACCATACGACCGTACTGCATGGTTACCGGAAAATAGCCGAGTTGCGAGCTTCCGATCCAGCGATCAACCGCGATTTCAATACGTTGTTACACATTCTGCGCGGCTGATTTAACGGTTGACTTCCTCGTTGATAATGCAAGGATTGTTTGGGGATAACTTACCGTTTCGACGGAATGCGGATTTCCGTCCACAAACCATCCACAGGCAATACCTCGTCCATACAGGACAAAAATTGTTAACAACTAACTGATATCATATCAATTTGATTTTTTATACAAGACTTGTTCCGCATCTATTAACGATTATTCTTGGTTTATATACATGAAGCTAATACAAACTGAGCGGGATACGTTGCTCAAACCATTGCAGACGGTCACCGGTATAGTCGAGCGCCGCCATACATTGCCGATACTTTCCAATGTTCTGATAGAGCGGAAGGACGACAAAATTTCGTTTGTCGCAACCGATCTGGAAATCCAGATCACGACTTACGCGCAGGACGGCAATACCGAAAGCGAAGGCCGCGCGGTGACCGTGGCGGCGAAAAAGCTTCAGGATATCTTGCGCGCCCTTCCCGACAAAACCCAGGTAACGCTGGAGACCGACGAGTCACGGCTGCATGCAAAAGCGGGAAAGAGCCGTTTTCACCTGCAAACCCTTCCGGCCGAGGATTTTCCGAAATTTCCGGCAGGTTCCGAACCTCAGGCGAAGATAACGCTGAAACAGAAGGAATTGAAGCACTTGCTGTCCATGGTGCAGTACGCCATGGCGCAACAGGATATCCGCTATTATCTGAACGGATTGCTCCTGCTGACCGAGGACAATGATGTCAAGGTTGTCGCGACCGATGGCCATCGGCTGGCGTTTGCCCAGATGAAGCTCGAAGCCCCGCTGGAAAAAAGAGAAGTGATCCTGCCGCGCAAGGTAGTGCTGGAACTCACCAGGTTATTGAATGATACGGAAGAGCCCGTAATGGTGGAGATTCTGCAAAATCAGGTGCGTTTCAGTTTTTCAAATGTCGTGCTGGTGACCAAAGTGGTGGACGGCAAATTTCCCGATTACAACCGGGTGATTCCGTCGGGATATCAAAAACAGTTCGATATCAACCGGCAATTGCTTCTTCAAACCCTGCAGCGCGCATCCATTTTATCGAACGAAAAATTCCGCGGTGTCCGGCTGATCCTGACAGCGGGCAATCTTCGAATCGTTTGCAATAACAGCGAGCAGGAGGAGGCGGAAGAAGAGCTCGAGATTCAATACGACGGCGAAGCGCTGGATATCGGTTTCAACATCATCTACCTGCTGGACGTCTTGAACCACCTCGATGGTGAAACCGTGCGGTGCGCCTTCGGCGATGCCAACAGCAGCGCGCTGGTCACCATTCCCGGAAATGACGATTTCAAGTATGTCGTCATGCCAATGAGGATATAAGACAAATAAATACAACCTCGATTCCGTGAGTAATAAGCAGGATGGGTGGAGCGATAGCCGCAACCCATCATG